>NZ_RRYX01000014.1:0-45160 GCF_014861375.1 Psychrobacter sp. FME5
ATGATAAGCTTAAAGCCAGCTATGAGGCTGCCGTAATTCTCGCTTGTGTCTTTATCTGGCTGCCGCTGATTTGAATTCTATACAGCCCCTAGTGTTTAATGGTTTTCTTTGGCATGGTTAAGGGTATATTTAGGAATCTCGATGGTTAAATCGTCTTCATCAAGCATTACCTGACAAGATAGGCGTGAGTCAGGCTCTAATCCCCAAGCGCGATCCAATAAATCTGCTTCGATATCGTCCATCTCTTCTAGGCTATTGAAACCCTTACGTACTACCACATGGCAAGTAGTACAAGCCTTTGACATCTCACAAGCATGTTCAATTTTGATGCCTTTTTCTAGCAGCGCTTTACAAAGGTTCTCACCAGACTCTAGCTCAACTTCGGTGCCTTCAGGGCAAATTTCGTGATGGGGTAGTACGGTAATCTTTGGCATAAATATTTTATCCGATGCTAATCAATTTAAAAAATGAAAAATCAGCTTAGTAAAGGTGCTAAGCGGTAATTTTAACGTATTTGTTACCAGTCTTGGGCGCTAGTACCTGCCATGCTGGTTTTGACGCTTTGATTCATAATACGAGCGGCAAAAGCATCACTATGGGGTTTAAGCTTGGCTTGCTGTGCTTCGATAAGCGCTAAGTCATCAGTGCTGAGTACGGTTTGTAGCGCTTGTATTTGCTCTGCTAATGCTTGCTGCTCTTCAGGCGATATTAATGAGGCAAACTCTTTAAGGGCAGACTGTAGTGCCAATACTTCGCGCTCAGCCTCTACTTTGGTCTCGATTAAAGAGCGTGCATTTTTATCTTCTTCTGCATGCTTGAATCCTGCCACCAGTAATTGTTCTTTTTGCTCATCTGATAAACCATAAGCAGGTACAATTTCAATTTTGCTTTCTGTCTTGGTGGTGGTCTCTTGAGCACTGACGGTAAGCTGCCCATTAGCATCAATACTAAAAGTCACTTCAATGCGCGCAAATCCAGCCTTCATTGGCGGGATGCCATATAGCTCAAAACGCCCAAGTGAACGGCAGTTTTCCACGGTTTCGCGCTCGCCCTGTACTACATGAATCACCATACCTGTTTGACCATCTTGATAGGTCGTAAATACTTGGCGTTTTTTGACAGGGATTGGAGTGTTGCGTGGGATAAGCACTTCAACCAGACCGCCCATCGTTTCAAGACCTAGCGATAGTGGTGTTACATCTAATAATAGTAGATTGTTGTCACTGTCGCCATTGATCAATTGATGCGCCGTTTGAGCAGCGCCTAAAGCGACTACTTCATCTGGATTAAGACGACAAAGTGGTTCTTTGCCAAAAAAGTCTGTCACGACTTGCTGTACAGCAGGCATGCGTGTAGAGCCACCAACCAAAATGACTTCATCTAGCTCTTCAGCAGATAGTTTGGCGTCACGTAGCACTTGTTCGCATACGCTTAGCGTACGGCGGCTAACTGGTTCTGCGATAGCCAGTAAATCTTTGCGGTGTAATACACCTTGAAAAGATTGCTCATTGACAGTGATGTTGATAGCAACTTGCTCAGCATCAGTCAATGCTTGTTTATAAGCTTTGGCTTGTTGCGCAAGTATCGATTTGTCATGACGACTCACGTCTTTAGGGTCGATGTTTAATTGTTTGATAAGCCAGTTGGTCATAAGACGGTCTATATCATCACCACCCAATGCACTGTTACCGCCGGTCGCCAATACTTCAAAGACGCCATCAGTCAGCTTTAAAATAGACACATCAAAGGTACCGCCACCCAAATCATAGATTAAATAATAGCTTTCTAACTCATTGCTTTGTGTTGTCTGGTCGAGACCGTAGGCAACGGCAGCAGCAGTGGGCTCATTCAAGAGACGTAAAACATTGATACCTGCCGCTTGCGCCGCATCTTTTGTCGCTTGACGTTGAGCTTCATCAAAATAGGCTGGAACGGTAATGACCGCGCCTTCGATGCTATCTGCAGGCAATGCACTTGCAGCACGTTGCTCAAGCGCTGCTAATATACGTGCTGAGACTTCGACCGGAGAAACATCCCCTTGGCTGGTCACGAATGCTGGCATATCGTCTTTGTTGCCACTCAACTCATAAGGGTGAGAGAACTTAATATCCGCTTGACTACGGCCCATAAACCGCTTAGCCGAGACGATCGTATTTTTTGGATCATCCGCTAAATGGGCTAGGGCATCATAGCCAACAAGAGGCTTGCCTGTACTGGGGTAATAAACAACAGAAGGGAGTAAGGTATCTGTACTTGTGCCTGCTTCTAAGACCTGCGCTTTGCCTGAACGTACCACTGCCACTAATGAGCGTGTGGTACCAAGATCGATTCCCAGACCAAAATGATGCTGGTGAGGTTGAGCGCTTTGATTGGGTTCGGCAATTTGCAATAAAGACATAAGATAACTCAGAGATAAAATGAATAAGTGAAATGGAGCAAATACAACATACGCACTACCGCAGCTATCTTACTATAGAAACAGAAAAGCCGATCGGTTAAGAGTGCTTAAAATAAAATATTAAACGTATAAATCATCGTCATCTGAATGTTCAGTAGTAGCCACTTCATCAAGTCCTGTGGTTACGTCAGCATTCAATTTTACTAAAAACTTGAGTTTTTGGGTCGCATCGATCGCTGTTTGCCAGTCTTGATTTTGGTAGGCACTACTAAAGCGTTGAGACTGTTTAGCCAGACGTTCAGTAATCTGTGGATGTAGCTGTTGTAAGGTTGAACGATTTTTATCGTCAATGGCTTCATCTAAATCAATCCGCATCTGCATCGCATCTTCTAAAAAATCTAAGTCTGCGATAGAGTGCTCCACATTCTGTGCTTGGCCTGCCATATCTAATAGGTAGCTTGCCCGGCTATCGGGGGCGCTTAATGCTTGATACGCTTGGTTGATTAGCGCAGAAGCTTGCTCAGATTGCTGTTTCGCTTGTGCAGCATCTGTGCCGTTTTTGACGACATTGTCAGGGTGATAACGTTTTTGTAGCAGACGTAAATGTTGGTCGAGGTTGTCTTGATTGACTTCAAATTGTACAGGCTGCTCAAATAGGGCAAAGAAGTTATCAAACTGTGCTTCTTGAGTAATATTTGTCATGTCATGCGCCTTACTTTTTTATTTGTTTTTTAAGTTTTTCAGACTAAGGACTTGTTTACGACTGGGTTCATTATACCGTTGTAGCTGTAATAGTTCATCGCTTGAGCTTAAATTACCAGCTAAGCTTAAACACAAAGTACGAAAGCCCTAGACTGTAAAGGACTCACCGCAACCACATTCACCCTTTTGATTGGGGTTAGTGAACTTAAAACCTTCGTTTAAACCTTCTTTTTCATAGTCCATTAGTAGCCCGTCTAAATATACTAGGCTTTTAGGATCAATAAAGATACTAACATCGCGGCTTTCATAGCGCGTGTCATTTTCGTCAGGCGTATCGACGAACTCTAAAACATAGGCTAAGCCTGAACAGCCAGCCGTACGAATGCCCACTCGAATGCCTTCACCTTTGCCGCGGTTGTCCAAAAAATCTCGAACATGCTGGGCGGCGCGTTCTGTCATTTCAATCATGCCAACTCCCATTGATTATCAATAATAGAGGTATTAACTTAATTAAGAAGCCATTAATAAAAAAAATATGTATTATAAAATGGTGCCGAGATAGATTCTATCTAAACTGACAATATAAAGTAAAAGGTGACAATTGCATAAGCGTCATTGTCACCTTTTTAGCGTCAGTCGCTTTCAGTAATTCGTTAACACTGTACTACCATAAAGATATAGCGCACAGGCTAAACGATTTAGCTGGTAGCTTCTTCTGTAACAGCGTCAGCTGCTGCACTATGCTTACCTTTATAGTCGCTGATAGCGGCTTTAATGGCATCTTCTGCTAGTACAGAGCAATGCACTTTTACTGGTGGCAATGCCAATTCTTCAGCGATATCGTTGTTCTTGATTTCGCCAGCTTGATCCAAGCTCTTGCCTTTAAGCCACTCGGTAACGAGCGAGCTTGATGCAATTGCTGAACCGCAGCCATAAGTCTTAAAGCGTGCATCTTCGATAACACCGTTGTCATCGACTTGGATTTGTAGACGCATCACGTCGCCACAAGCTGGGGCACCAACCATACCAGTACCGATATTTTTGGCGTTTTTATCAAAATTACCAACGTTGCGTGGGTTTTCGTAATGATCAATAACTTGGTCACTATAGGCCATGAGGTTTTCTCCTAGTTAGATGATGAGCAATAACTGATTAGTTTGAAGTGTTATTTGCTCATCGATAATTGGGGTCAAACACGTAATTTAATTGTCTGATCAATCGTTTGATGGCTACATTTAATAGCCATGTTTATATTCTCAATAATTTTAGTGCTCAGCCCATTCGACTGAGTTTAAATCAACACCTTCTTGGTACATATCCCAAAGTGGTGATAGCGCGCGTAATTTATCAACGGCTTCATGCATTTGCTTAATAACAGTTTCGATATCTTCTTCAGTGGTATAGCGACCGAAGCTGAAACGTATCGAGCTGTGTGCCAATTCATCTGGGCGACCAATAGCACGTAGTACATAGGATGGTTCAAGTGTCGCTGACGTACAGGCCGAACCTGATGAGACAGCTAAGTCTTTTAGCGACATCATTAATGACTCGCCTTCGACAAAGTTAAAGCTGATATTTACGATATTAGGTACACTGTTCTCTAAATCACCGTTAAGGTAGATCTCTTCGATATCTTGTAGACCGTCCCACAGTTTTTGACGTAGTTTCGCTGCGTGAGCATGGTCTTCTTGGTAACGCTCATTGGCTAAGGCAAATGCGGCACCAATACCAACGATTTGATGGGTTGGCAAGGTACCAGAACGCATACCACGCTCATGACCACCACCGTGTTGTTCGGCTTTCAAACGAATACGAGGCTTACGGCGAACAAATAGCGCACCGATACCTTTAGGACCGTATGCTTTGTGACCTGAAAAACTCATTAAGTCGATTTTCATCTCTTCGAGATTAATCAGCACTTTACCTACAGACTGTGCGCCATCGACATGGAAAACCACACCGGCTTCACGAGTGATATCGCCAATAGCAGCCACATCAGTAATCGTACCAAGTTCGTTGTTTACCATCATCAGTGAGACTAAGATAGTGTCTTCACGCAAAGCATCTTTAACTTGTTCTGGTAAAATCAAACCAGTGCTTGGCTGTGGCTCAAGATAAGTAATGTCAAAACCTTCTTGCTCAAGCTCACGGCAAGTATCTAATACTGCTTTGTGTTCAATTTTACTGGTAATGATGTGTTTGCCACGAGACTGATAGAAATGAGCTGCGCCTTTAATGGCTAAGTTATCAGACTCTGTTGCACCAGAAGTGAAGACGATTTCGCGTGGATCAGCGTGGATCACTTCAGCCACTTGCTGACGCGCTGTTTCTACCGCTTCTTCTGCTTGCCAGCCATAGCCGTGCGAGCGCGAGGCTGGATTACCAAAGATGCCATCTACAGTCAGATACTCGCTCATTTTAGCAGCTACTGACTTTGCAACTGGCGTGGTGGCGGCATAATCTAAGTATATAAGGTTGTTATGTTGGCTCATGCTGGGTTTGCCTCGCTGTTCGATAGGGTAATAGTATTGATATCTTTTATAGAAATACTTTTAGTGGGTGTGTGCTGACGTTCTGAGACTAATTGCACATTTTCCATGTCTAGTAATTGCGCTAATGTTATATTTTTCAAGTACTGTTCGATATGATTGGACAATGCACACCATAAATCATGGGTTAGACACATTGTACCACCTTGACAGTCACCGCGTCCTTCGCACTGCATTGCATCAACTGATTCGTCGACAGCAGAGATGATGCTCATGACATCTATCTCGTGCAATGGTTTTGCGAGGTGATAGCCACCTGCTGCACCGCGAATACTAGTAACGAGACCACGTTTACGTAGTTTAGAGAATAGTTGCTCCAGATACGAGATAGAAATCGATTGCCGTTTGGCAATATCAGATAATGATACTGCACTGTCTTGTTGACTGGTTTGTAGTGCCAAATCCAATAATGCAGTAACGGCGTATCTGCCTCGGGTAGTCAAACGCATGTGTTATCTCCAAACTTTTATGTTTTTTATATTTAACAACGATCTTAACGAGAGGGTATCTGTAGGCACTATTGAAATAACATGAGAGTGGCCTATCAGAGTATCTACATATCTACCGCTAAATTGTGTTCTATCGTCATTAAACAACAGATGGTGCACCCGATGTGTGTAACGATTAATCCAATTATACTTAATCCCGAGTAATTTAGTCAAGATTAAAATGTGGTTGAATGGTTAATGCAGCTTATAACTGTGATTGATAAAAACAATGTGATCAATAGTGTTAATAATAAGGGCAATAAAAGAGGGGGCAGTGCGAGAGGAATGTTGATGTTTAGAGCAATTGGCATATGAGTATAAAAGCCGAACAAAGCGTTTAATATCTTATTACAGGCATTAAGCGCTCAATTCATCAAACAATATAATAGTTGCAGTTAAATGTATTTTTAGTATTGCCGAACTCGGCATTGCCTAAACTAATTCATTAATAATGTGATGATTGATCCAACCATAACAACGAGCGCGACCACCGTCACGATCATGAATGTTTTTTGCTTGCTTTGTAATTCTTTAACCGTGGTTTCAAGTTCGCGGTTTTTGATGGTCAAGGTATTGATTTGAGTTTGTTGTTCTTTAATGCGTAGCTTATAGCTTTCCTTCTTATCTGCCATTTCAGCTTCTGTAGGTTTGGATTTGCCTTTGCCACCTTTTATCTTTTTAATCAAGCCTTGGATTAAGCTACCAAGACCGAGTTGCATAATAAACTGCTTGACTAGCTGTACCTGAACGGACTCCCCACGCATCTGTAGCTTTTCCGTGGTTTCGCTATCGTGAGTGGTAATCGCGTTGATTACTTGAAGACTATAAGCATTGATGACGACGTCAGGCTCGCTACGCCCGATGGGTAAATTGGAATCGAGCAACACACCTTTGGTACTAAAAGTGGCGAAAACCTCTACATGTGGTAAATATAAGCGCAGAGCCACGACAGTACCTTGCTTGGCAAGTGGATAAGCGGCTTTACGTAGCTCGGGGTCTAGACGTAACAGTAGGGTCAGCGCCGACTCGATGAACACCAGAATAATATTGAAAAAAGAGTGAGACAACGTAGAACGCTTCATGTAAGTAATCCGTTTTTTATTTGGCAAATCAGAGGCAAAAGACAAACAAGAGTCGAAACCCATCCAAGATGTGCAGTGATATTTTGCTTATATTAACGTCTTTATAATAAAAAGTAACGCTAGTTTCTATTAATTCGCTACCAGTGGGTAAATTATTACCTTACAATTCGGCAGTCGATAAAGACACTGGTATTAATGACTGGTAATGTATTAATATTGCCTGGCAACGGCTGAAAACCATAAATCGACACAGTTCGGCTACGTAAGCCGAACTCATAGTAAGCTAAAGTGATGAGTAGTTAGAACCGTTGCAGATGTTTTGCGTAACATTGAGTGTCAAATACGTAGTACAGTACACAAAAATATGTAAAATCGCTTGCGCTCCCTATGCTGCCTTGATATAAAGACGATAACAAAGTGAAACTCGTTAATATGTGGGTCAGGTAGTTTTTATTGCTTAAGTGCTATGAGAGCGTTACAATACTTGGCGTGAGCATTTATTATCCCCTTAAACTTGAAGGAAATTTTATGAATAAGTCAGAATTAATTGATAGCATCGCAGACAAAAGTGGTCTAAATAAAACCCAAGCTGGTGATGCATTGAATGCTGTTATGGAAAGTGTTGGTGAAGCGTTAGAAGCTGGTGATAGTATCTCATTGGTTGGCTTTGGTACTTTTAGCGTAAAAGACCGTAAAGCCCGTACAGGCCGTAACCCTAAGACTGGTGAAGAGCTTAGTATTCCAGCAAGCAAAGTACCAAGCTTCAAAGCTGGCAAAAACTTAAAAGAGCGCTTAAACTAAGAAAGTTTATTTCTATTATAGATAAGCGCTATATAATGAACGTGATATACGAATAAAAATAGCGTTTGTTAGCAGTAAAATAATAGACAGTCGCTCATAGCGTAGTTCACAATAGAAGCGATAAAAAAGCACCTAATATTTAGGTGCTTTTTTAGTGCTATAGTTTGCATCATATAACGTGAATATTTTGAGTCTGCATTAAAAATCACGTATCATAGGGCGCGCGATAGACGCATTGTCAAAATCAGGTTGCTGCAACACAACCTATATAACATGTACATGTTCTTACTCTTACCATTGCCTGCTTAGATAGCATCGATATTAATAATAGTATTACAATGGTTTTTCATCAATATAGGTTAATAAAGTAGAGATAACTATGGATAAATTGCGCGATTTTTTAAAAAGCTGGCCAGGTCGCATTTTATTGATTTTATGCCTATCGCCACTCGCTCTATTGGGTGTCGAAAGCTATTTTGGCGGTGGCGTTGATCCCAACCAAGTTGCTCAGGTGGGTGATGCAAGTATTGGGCTGTCAGAGTATCAGACTGCCGTGAATAACCGTCGTACCGAAATATTAGAGCAGGTTGATGATGCCAGTCTATTAAATGAAGATGTACTGCATGAGCAAGTATTAAAAGGGCTCATTGATCGTACCTTATTAGAGCAGCAAGCGGGCAAGCTTGGTATGACCGTTTCTGATGACACGATTAATCGTCTGCTGCGTCAAGAAGAGATATTTAAAGATGCAGAAGGCAACTTCTCTAACGATCAGTTTTCGAACTTTTTACGTCAGCGCAATATGACAAAAGATCAGCTGTTTGCTGAATTTCGTAATCAATTAAGTCTCGACCAGCTCAATGCCAGTATCGTTGGTACCGCTATTTATCCGATGCAAGCGGTCAGTCAATTAATCGATCTACAGCTTGAGTCGCGCAACATCTGGCTACATCGCTTTAATTGGCAAGACTATCAAGACAAAGTGAAATTGAGCAAAAATGACATGCAAGCGTATTATGATAGTAATAAAGAAACGCTAAAAAGTG
This sequence comes from Psychrobacter sp. FME5, assembly GCF_014861375.1. Taxonomy (NCBI): domain Bacteria; kingdom Pseudomonadati; phylum Pseudomonadota; class Gammaproteobacteria; order Moraxellales; family Moraxellaceae; genus Psychrobacter; species Psychrobacter sp. FME5. The sequence goes on from NZ_RRYX01000014.1 coordinate 9,067, forward strand.
CAGCAATGGTCGATTTGGCTTATCTGCAACTGAGTCCGCAAACCATTGAGGTGAGCGACGTTACTAAAGAAGATTTACAGCAGCAATATGAAGCATATAAGCAAGGTCTTGCGATCACTGACGAGCGTAAAGTTAGCCAAATCCTATTAACTGGTGATAACGCTAAGGCTCGCGCTGATAAAGTGAAAGCGCGCCTAGATAAAGGTGAATCATTTGCCAAGCTTGCTAAAGCAGAGTCTGATGATCCATCAGGAGAAACGGGCGGCGATATCGGTCGCTTTAACGCGGCAGTATTTGGTAATGACGCCACTGCTGTTGAAAAGGCCCTAGAGGGTCTAAATGTTGGTGATGTCACGGCACCTATTAAGACCAGCTTTGGCTATCAAATATTTACGGTCACCGAAGACAATGGTAGCAAAACGCCAAGCCTAGAAAGCATGCGTGACGAGTTGACAGTTAAAGCAAAAGAATATAAGCGTCAGGAAATATATGCCGATAAAGTGACGTCGATTAATGACTTGGCCGCAGATGGTTTTAGTATCGAAGATATTGCTCAGCAAGAGAACGTGACGCTCAAGCATATCAAAGATTACCGTAAAGAAAACAACCAATCGGTACTGTCTCAACCAGCAGTAATCAAGCAAGCGTTTGATGAATTTACGATTCAAGATCAAGCAGTAACTGCAGGTATAAAAGTTGGGAATGGTACGGTATGGGTACAGCCGAGTAATTATCGACCGACTAAAGTATTAACCTTATCAGCGGCTACACCGATAATCACTCAAGTATTACGTCAACAAAAAGCCACGGCGTTGGCGCTAAAAGATGCTCAAGCAGTTGCTGCTGGGATTAAAACCACTGCTGATATCAGTAAGCAACCAGTCAGCTTTCAAGCTTTGGGTGATGTGAACCGTCAGACCACAGTATTGACAGAAAAAGAGCGTGGGCTAGCGTTCAGTAAGCAAGCGGCTGAAAATGCTGTCGTGGCCGTTGCTAGCGAATCTGAGATGGGTGCGACGGTATTGGTGGGCGATCGTATTAAGACGGAGCAGCAATCACCATTGTCTGATATGCAAAGAGCACAAACCGCGACCATTATTCGTGATAACTTAGGTCAAGACCAGCTACAAGATTATTTAGATTATCTACGTTTGGTGTATAAAGTTGAGATTAATGACTCTAATATGGCCAGTGCGCAGGGACGTTAAGCGTTTGGCTGGTCTTTAAACTTAAACAGCCATAAATATTTGATATGAAAAAGCCACTGTAACTATAGTTACAGTGGCTTTTTTCAATACTTAGATTAACACATGAAGTGCTGTTTAGAGCATATCAATGACGGAAATGACGCATGCCAGTGAATACCATGGCGATACCATGCTCATTTGCCGCAGCGATGGTCTCATCATCACGCATAGAGCCGCCTGGCTGAATGATAGCAGCGATACCTACTTCAGCTGCATTATCAATGCCATCACGGAACGGGAAGAAAGCATCAGATGCCATTACCGCGCCTTCAGTGGCAAGTCCTGCATGCTCAGCCTTGATAGCAGCGATACGGGCTGAGTTAATACGGCTCATTTGACCCGCACCCACACCGATAGTGCGCTGACCTTTGGCATAAACGATGGCGTTGGATTTGACGTATTTTGCCACATTCCAGCTAAACAGTAGGTCAGCAATTTGTGCTTCAGTCGGCTGCACGTCAGTGACAATTTTTAGATCATCTGCTGTAATTAGACCAAGATCTTGTTCTTGAACAAGCAAACCACCGTTGACACGTTTATAGTCAAGCTGGCCATCGCGCTGATCTGGTGTTGGTAACTCACCGCATACCAATACGCGGACATTTTTCTTTGACGCAGTCGCTTCAAGAACACCGTCTTCAATGCTAGGGGCAATAATAACTTCTACAAACTGATTGTCGATAATGGCTTTAGCAGCCACCAACGTCAAGGGGCGGTTAAAGGCAATGATGCCACCAAAAGAAGACTCAGGGTCAGTGCTAAAGGCAGTGCGATAAGCGGCTACTTGATCGTTATCCACTGCAACGCCGCAAGGGTTGGCGTGCTTAACGATAACGCAGGCAGGCGTACTAAAGGCTTTAACGCATTCAAGCGCTGCATCAGTATCGGCAATATTATTGTACGATAACGCTTTACCTTGCAACTGCTTAGCGGTCGCAATAGAGGCTTGTTGGCTTTTTAACGGCTGATTTTCAGTATAAAAAGCGGCGTTTTGATGCGGGTTTTCGCCATAACGTAGGTCTTGAACTTTTTCAAGCTGAACATTAAATGTACGCGAAAAATTCTCAGGTTCTTGATTTTCATTAACACGGCTGCCTAAGAAATTGGCAATCATACCGTCGTATTGGGCAGTATGTTCAAATGCCTTGACCGCTAAGTCGTAGCGTAGGGCCGTTGTCAACTCAGTGCCATCCCCTAAGGCTGCAAGTATGCGCTGATAATCTGCTGGATCGGTAACGATACCTACGTGAGCATGGTTTTTTGCCGCCGAACGCACCATCGTAGGACCGCCAATATCGATGTTTTCGATGGCATCATTCATGGTAACGTCGCTACGAGCAATGGTTTGAGCAAAAGGATATAGATTTACTACAACCAAATCAATACGCTCAATCGCGTGCTCATTCATCACTGCATCATCGGTACCACGGCGGCCTAAGATACCACCATGAATTTTCGGATGCAGCGTTTTAACACGGCCATCCATCATTTCAGGAAAGCCAGTGTAATCTGACACTTCGGTCACATCGACATTGTTTTCTGTGAGTAGCCGATAAGTACCGCCAGTAGACAATAAGCCAAAACCTGCTTTAATGAGGCCTTGAGCAAATTCAACGATATTAGATTTATCGGAAACTGATAATAGAGCAAGTGGGGTTGTACTCATAAAAAAACTTCCATAAAAAAAGCCTGACATTGATGTCTGGCAAGGTGATAGCGACAATCATTGCAGACATGGTCACCATGGATAAAGTCACGATAGATAAGGTCATGAATAATGAATGGCCATGCATAAGAATTGTCAGTGAAAATAGGTAGACTCATATAGCCGGTGCTACATTAAATCATAAGTTTTGAGTTTTTTGCGTAAGGTGCCGCGATTGAGACCTAAAATTTGCGCACATTTGGTTTGATTGCCCCGAGTTTTTTCAAGGACGACGGATAGCAGGGGTTCTTCGACTTGTCTTAAGATAAGCTCGTATAGGTCGGTGGGCATCTCATCGCCTAGCATCGAAAAATACTGGCGTACCACACGCTCAACATGTACCCGCAGAGGCTCTTGCGCATGACTATTATGGTTGTCTGGAGCGTACTCAACATCTTGAGTGGGGTGAAGGCAGTTTTCTTTAGTATAGTCGGCAGGATGCTCAGAGCTTTTGGCAAAATGATTGGCATTATGCTGTACATGAGGTGCCATAAGATAATGTCCTTTGGGTTAGAAAGAGTCAAACCGTAAGATGTTAAGGCATTATATCAAATTAACATCGTCTAGCACCGAAAGATTGGTCACTATCTTAGCATTACCGTTGATTTGCCTCTTGTCTGGATTAGACTTTGATGAATTAGGGCGTAACCTCAAACTGAACGAAAGCGAGTAAATGGGCTAGAGATATTATAGCCTATCCAAAAAGTATAAATAAAAATAGGCTTAATACAGAGCATTTAAGGTCACTTCGCGAATTTGTGCATTAGCAACAGGTATTGTAAACAGTAGTTTTCTGTCACTATTAGCGGCTAATTGATTCTGCTTGCTCAATAGATAATCGTCTGGTGCCGCGATAAATTCACCAATCAGATTGTCTGCGCCGTAAACGCTGACCTTAACATTAGGGTATAGCTGCGCGGTTGCGCTCTGATTACTCAATGTGGCGCTGACATCGCTAAACCTGCCGGTTTGATTGATTTGACTGGGTTTGTGACTGGGGTTGTTAATAGTAAATGCCATTAGATCTGCACTGGGTAAACTACAAGCCGCGATCGAACATATGGCTTGAAGGCGCTCTGCATGAGCGGGGGTTTTTACCAAGGTTTCTAAGTTGAAAATGACATATTGTGCAAAAAGCAACATGGCTAATACCAAGCATCCGAGTATCCACAGTAACGATGCGACCGAGCGCCTTTCAGGAGTTGAGCTGTGATGGGCTGGTGGTTTTTTTACAGCCCCTCTATTTACAGTCCCGTTAGTAGCAGCACTGTCTTCATGTTTGAGTGGCACACCCATATCGAGTAATAACTGCGATAAATCTGTATCATCTTGCGGTATGTTTTGGTCTATATTTTGGTCTTTAAGGAGTTTTTCGAGCCAGGCGTTGTCAGTGGCAGCATCAACGTTTGCACGAATATCATTAGCGGCTGCCGAACTTAGTGCAACCTGTGCGGATGATGAGTGGTTTGTTACAGTGTTAGAAGTTGATTTCACCAATGAATTGGCGTTTTTATCAGACGTTTTAGCGCGGCTCTTTGAGGGGGTGTTCGTTGTTGTAGAGCTAAGACTGGCTTGAGTCAACCAAGCATCCATACTATCTAAAGAGTCATACTCCAAACCGCTCTCTTTTGACTCATCGATATCCATATCATCATAAATCAAGTCGTCATGAATCAATGTATCGGATGGGAAGTCTTTTGATGACCGTGTTTTAGGTTGAGTAGAGTCGATATCTGCTTGAATAGTAGTGTCATTGGGGGAGTTAGGAGTGACGATTAGATGCTTATTGACCAAAAAATTTCGCTGGCATTGATCACAGCTAACAGTGGCGTTGACTTTATTTAACTGAGTTTGTTTTACTTTAAAGCAAGCTTGGCAATGAGGGCACTGGGTTTTTATTGGGGTGGTCATAGGGTTGAATCCAAGAAAGTATGGTTATCACTACCGCTGAGCCACTCACTAAAAGCTGCCTATGGTGCTAATACTGCCATTTAAAAGCTCTAAAATTCTATGAGTCATGGACAGAGTGGCGTCAAACACATAACATTTGACTGCCCTCTATCGTAACAGATGTAATTAAATGTTGCTAGCCTGTAAATATACCAGATAAACGCTGCCAATGTTGGTCTTCTTGTGCCGTAAAAGCATGTTTTGCATCAAGCGTAAAATAAGGTTGGTAAGCCGCCGTTACTTGTTCGGTTTGCGACTCGATTAAGCCTGCCAATACAATGCGACCTTTCGGTGCGATTAAGGTGGCGAAATAAGGGGCTAAGCCGATAAGTGGTTTGGCCAAAATGTTGGCGATGATAGCTTCTACAGGTAAGACATCATTTTGCGAGCAGTAATCAGTGAAGTCTTCTGGCAAAAACGCTTGTAGACGATCACCAACATGGTTGCGTGCTGCATTTTGATTGGTTGCGAGCACTGCTTGGGGATCAATATCGACTGCGTAAACTTGGCGTGCACCCAATAACAAAGCGGCGATGCCTAAAATACCTGAACCGCAACCGTAATCAATCACGACTTTGTCTTTTAAGTCTTGTTCTGTTAACCAGTCGAGGCATAAGCGTGTGGTGGCGTGATAGCCAGTACCAAAGGCTAAGCCAGGATCCATAATAATGTTAGTCGCGTCAGGATTGGGCGGCGTTAGCCAGTTAGGCACAATCCACAAGTTATTGGCACATTCTATTGGGTGATAGTTGCTCATCCATTCGCGCTCCCAGTCTTTGTCATCGACAGCACTTAGCCAAAGTCGGGTGGCTTGTACTTGTGCGGCGATGTCATGACTTAGCTGCTCGATGGCCTGACGATTACCAGCATCGGTAGTGGCATCAAATAATCCTGTTAGGATGACCTCATCCCACAGTGGTGACTCACCAGGAAGTGGCTCAAACAAAGGTTGATCACCTGCGTCGTCTAAGGCTATTGATAATGCGCCTGCCTCTAGTAGCAGCGCCTCAGCCAAATCGACGTTTGCTTTTTCACATTGTAAATGCAGTTGTTGCCATGCCATAACGATAACCTTAAGCTAAAATAAAAATGAATGTATGATTTGGATAAATAATGAGGGTGCAGAATAGAAAAAGTGAGTATAGTCAGTTGGAGATTAAAGTCGACACATTAATAACCATGCACTACTGGAGTAAGTTTTTCTGGCTTGCTGTGCCTACGCCGACAGAGGCTGCGAAAAATTTACTCCAGTAGCGCTTGTATCTATTCTAAAGTGATTTAACTATAGATTACAAAGTTATAAACTTAGTATCGATTCACTTCGATATGTCTTGATATTAACGCAATGCTTGTTTGGCTTCACTGACCACACGCGAGTTGCCTTGTGCTTGTCCTGACTGCAAAATTATTTGCCATAACGCACGCCTGCGATTAGCATCTTGAGAAACGCTCAGTCCACGGCGTGCCATGGCTTCTGCCTTGCGAGGTTGGTTCTTTTTCAGTGCTACTTGGGCCAAATAAAAATAAACCGCAGACGACTTGGGTGCCATGCGTTGAGCACGGGTAAAACTGTTTTCAGCATTGGTTAGTTGGCCAGATTTTAGCTGACTGATTCCCGCTTGCATCAAATTGCGAAATGCTGGTAGATTGCTGTTATTAATGACTGGTTGCTGGGATTTTTGTTGTGAGTTTTTTCTGGCACGCTCCAACAGCTCATTATGTGAAGGCGCTGATGGCTCAGAGATTATATAGTCTTCACGAGAAGGCGCTATTATAGTCGTGTCAGGCTGGGTCGACATTGGATTAGACGGTGCGAATACAGGCGTTTCTTGCGTCAATGGATTTGTTGACTCAGATGTAGGGTATGGCTCGATGGGATGATTGTTTTCGTTATCTGTTCTAACCATATCTGTATTAACAATGGGCGCTTGAGTGACCGTCGTTGTGGACGTTTTTGGGGTTTGTGAGGATGGCACCGTTTGAACGGTCGAGGTTTTCATCGCAGTGGGCGTACTTGGTGCAGTTTGACAAGCACTCAAACTTAGCATGCCAATCACAGCACTGGCTACGAGTAACGTATTGGCTGCTGTGTATTTTTTTAACGGGTTAATAATAGCTTCTTTAACCGATACAGTTTGTTGTAGAGGTAACACCATCTCGAGATCCTTTTTGATTTTTAATAGCAATTTTAGAACCATTCAACTGCGCGGTCGTACCAAGTGTCAGCACGATTGGGTGTGTCACCATTTTGCTCGGCACTATCGTCATCGTCTGTTTCAACGGCGTCACCATTTGGATTTTCTAAGTTTTCACGGCGGCGTTGCTGATCGGTCGCGCCCCTCTGATTTTGCCACTGCATCTGCTCACGAGCACGCTCTTGTTGGTATAAGCCAATGGCACAGCTGCTGGCCTCTTCTGGTAAATGTGCTGACATCACTGGCAGATAGCGGGCGTCGGCACAGCGCTCATTAGAGAGTTTGCCTGAGTTGTTCTCTAACCATAACCATTCGATACCCTCAGGCTCTGGTAGTGCCACAGGTGTCAGTTTTAAGCGCTTCATATAATCAACCCAAACTGGCAACGCGCCAGTGCCACCGCTTAGACCAATCGGCTTGTTATCATCACGGCCCACCCAAACCACGCTGACATAGTTGCCACTGTAACCGGCAAACCAAGCATCACGATAATCGTTCGTGGTGCCTGTTTTACCTGCCAAGTTTAAGTTACTACCAAGTGATTGTACCCGTCTAGCAGTACCGTTTGAGACCACTTGTTGTAGCGCATAGTTTGTCAAAAAGTTTGTCTCAGGTGGAATGCTGCGCTGAGTATTTAGGCCAGTACGCTGCAATATGCGGCCACGATCATCGATTACGGTACGGATACTATGAATAGGTGTGCGGAAGCCACCGGTGGCAAAGACTTGGTAGACACCGAGCATATCCATTGGGCTAAGATTGACAGAGCCTAATAAAGCCGAAGGATAGGGTGGTATTTTTTCTTTGACCCCCATGCGTTGTAACTGTTTGGCAAAGGTGTTGACCCCAAACTCCATACCCAAGCGTACCGCACTATGGTTATAAGATTTAGACAGGGCCGTGGTAAAGGGTACATAGCCATGGTCACGGTTGTCGTAGTTTCTTGGATTCCATTTTGTACCGTCGCTTAGATTGACAGTAATCGGCGAATCATCTACTGAACTGGCTAGATTATAGCGTCCGCTTTCAAGCGCGGTCATATAAATAATGGGCTTCAATAATGAACCTACTTGGCGTTTGGCATCGACGGCACGGTTGAAGCCAGTAAATTCACTGCCGCTACCTACCACAGAGACCAGCTCGCCAGTTTCTGGATTGGCACTCACCAATGCACCTTGTAGATCTTTGGTTTTGCTACCTTTACGACGTAGTTCACCTAATTTCTTATCAACGGCTTTGTCTGCGGCCAATTGCGCGATAGGGTCCAAGGTACTGATGATAATCAAGCCTTCATTTTTGAGGTCATCAGAATAGTAGACGGTGTTTAATTCGCGTTTGACGATATCCAAAAAGTCGGGGAACTGACTCTTGCCTTCAACAGGCTTATCGACGATACCTAGCGGCTCTTCTAAGGCTTTGTCGTAGTCTTCTTGGCTAAGTGAGCCAACGGCTAGCATATTGCTAAGCACCACGTCACGGCGTGCTTTTGAATCATTTGGATGGCGACGCGGGTTATAAACACTAGGACCTTTTGCCATACCGACCAGCATCGCTTGCTGATCTAAGCGCAACTCTTTTAAAGGTTTGTCAAAATAAAACTGTGAGGCCAAACCGAAACCGTTAATAGAACGGTTGCCATTTTGCCCTAAGTAAATCTCGTTTAGATACGTTTGTAAAATTTCATCTTTGCTATAATGTAGCTCAAGTAGTACCGCCATAAATGCTTCGTTGGCTTTGCGTTTTAGGGTACGGTCTGAATTGAGATAGAAATTTTTGATCAGCTGCTGAGTGATGGTCGAACCGCCTTGTCTAGAGCCACCAGAAAAGTTGTTCAGTACGGCGCGAGCAATACCGCGTATAGAGACCCCTTTGTGCTCATAAAACGCGCGGTCTTCAGTAGCGATTAGCGCATCAATCAACGGCTGCGGCACGTCATCTAATGAGACGACCATACGGTCTTCATTGCTGTCTGGATAAATACCACCAATATTGACAGGCTCTAAACGAATAATACCGCTTTTGGCAGGCAAGGTGCTTTGTACCGACTCAATTTTATTGCCGGCAATGGTCATTTTGATGACTTGCTCTTTGTCCACATCGTTGGCGCTATAACTAAAACCGCGAGTGTGGATAAAGTAGGTGTTGCCTGATTTGTGATAGGTGCCCGTGCGATCATAGGCTTTATTGCTTTGATAATTAAGCAATTCCAGCCAGGTCTTCATCGTATCTTTATCAACACTAGCACCTTGGTATAACTCAAGCGGCTGTGAGTATACTTTGGCAGGAATATCCCAGCGTTTACCCTCAAACTTATGAGTAATGGTGCGATCAAGTTTGATTAAATATAGCGCCAATAGCACCATACCAGCGATAATAACAATTAATATCAGACTACTAAATACCAAGCCACGCTGCTGTGAAGGTAGCGTGTGTTTAACAGACTTAGATGACTGTGATAATTTGGTATTTGGTAACTTAGAATTGGATTTTTGCACTGATGTCGCACCATTTTGGGATAAAAAACTGCCTCATAATGACGCAAATTGATAAATTTTTCAATCTATCATCGTCAATGTGGGCATTCATTGGTATTCAACTATGAGTGGTTATCCTGCTCACAGCACTGGCGTATAGTATAATGGTTATTAATACGAAAGCCTTAAAAGCTTTTAATTGGCCTAATAAGTGCCATATAGCATAGATATTCACGATAGCAGTTTAAGATTGCTATCATGATGTGTTTTTTATAAATTAGCGGTTGTTGTCTTTTACCTTGTTTGAAGACACGCCCTAGCTATTTTAAATAATCATTGAGCAGTATTAACGGTAGCCAGTTTACTCAAAGCGAATAGGGTTTGAGCAAACCTGTCTAAAGGAAATAAGTGCGATTATGTCCAGTGTCCCATCACCCATGGCATCAACCTCCAGTCATCACTACGAAGACAACTCCATCACTGACGGTTTAGTACTGCCACTTGCTGGTCATTGCTTTCATTGCGGTGATCCAGTCCCACAACCGCCGTTTCATGCTGAAATACTAGGCAAGTCTCGTGAGATGTGCTGTATGGGCTGTCAGTTAGCGTCAGAGAGTATCGTAGAGGCTGGGCTTGAGCAGTATTATCTGGACCGCTCAGAAATTAACCGCACGGCCAGCTTACCGACGCAGTTGACTCGTCTTGAAGCTTATGACCATGACGAAATAAAATCACAGTTCGTCTATGCGCAAGACGGCATGTCAGTTGCAGAGTTGTCTGTCAATAACTTACGTTGTGCGGCCTGTACTTGGTTGATTGAATCGCGGTTAGATGAGCTGGATGGTATCAGTCAATGTCAGGTCAATTTAACCAATCAGCGTATGCGCGTGATTTGGGATGAGAGCAAACTGCCTATTAGCCGTATTCTCGCGGTTATTAATGAGATTGGCTATGAAGCCAAGCCTTATCGGCAGGATACCCACGAAGCCATGCTGGCGCGGCATAACAACCAAATGCTAGTTCGTTTAGGCATCGCCGCATTGGGTTCGATGCAGGCAATGATGTATGCAGTGCCGATGTATTTTGGCGCGAGCAGCGATATGTTGATATTTCAACGTGATTTTCTGCGCTGGGTATCGTTATTTGTCAGTACACCGGTATTCTTTTATGCTGGCGTGCCTTTCTTCACCTCAGCATGGTCAGCGGTTCGTGCGCGTCAAGTCAATATGGATGTGCCGGTTAGTATTGCTTTGATTGTAACATTCTTTGCCAGTCTTTATGCCACTATCACTGGACAAGGGGAAACCTATTATGAATCGGTCAGCATGTTTATATTCTTCTTACTGGCTGGACGCTATATCGAGCACAATGCGCGCCTAAAAGCAGCCAGTATGGCCAATGACTTGGTGGTGGTTGAGCCAGTACTGGTACAAAAGATTGCAGAAGATAAAGAAGCTGCTGAGCGTATTTTGCAGCGACTAGAACAAAATGTCCTTAAGCAACAAGCCTTTGATAAGCAGTCTGAACAAACCATTAATCAGGCGGAGGGTTTGGCTGTTGATAAAGTAACTACTACTGTTTCATCAAAGTCTGTGCCTGACTTTATGCAGAGTATGGATAGCAATATCCATCAGTTGACATCGGATATCGCCCAAAAATGGCAGCGAACGAAAAATCAACCAGCAGACTTCTCAAAACCAGCCGACCTCTCAAAACTAGATGCGCTCTCAAATGTAGAAGGCGACGCGGAAGAAAAGAAAATGGTAACCGCTCATAGCTTACAGGTGGGTGACATCATTTTGGTTGAGGCTGGCTCGGAAATTATCAGTGATGGTATTTTGCTGAGTCAGGCTGCCACAGTATCGCAAAGCTTGCTAACGGGCGAGGGCGATTTAATCATTAAGTCGCAAGGGGATTATATCGTTGGCGGGGCGCAAAATGATAGCCAACCGTTTGAGATGTTGGTGACAGCGCTGCCAGAAGACAGCCAAATTGGTCTGATTGATCGGCTGATGAACCGTGCCATGAGCGAAAAACCCAAACTGGCACAGCAAGCAGATAAGCTGGCACGTTGGTTTGTTGCACGGATTTTAGTGCTGTCAGCCTTGGTGTTTATTGGCTGGTACATTGTCGATCCAAGCCAAGCGATTTGGGCAACCGTTGCTGTATTGGTTGCGACATGTCCTTGTGCGCTGTCTTTGGCGACACCGATTGCGCTCACGGTGGCGACCAATCGACTGGCAAGCTATGGGTTTTTGACCACGCGTGGACATACGCTACAAACTTTAGCAGAAATCACCCATGTGGCTTTTGATAAAACAGGTACGCTGACTTATGGCAAGCCTAATTTATTGAATATTGCGCTAGTAGAACCTATAGAGCAACATAAAGCTTATGAGGTGAACGATTTTGGAAATGCCGAACCATCTGAGCAAAAAGATCATCTATTAGCAATTGCCGCGGCACTAGAGGTAGGCAGTCGGCATCCGATTGCGCATGCCTTGCTAACCGCTGCCTATCAGCTGCATCTACCAGCCACGCAAGCATTACAGCACTATCCAGCTGGTGGCGTTGAAGCTATGATTGATGGGGTGTTATATCGCATCGGTCATGTGGATTTTGCCTTAGACAGCACTAGTAATCCCACTGCAAGCAATGATTTTACGATTGACTTGGCCGCTGAGCGAGCAAGCTCAGCAGTGGTACTATCTTGTCAGAAAACTTGTCAGAAAAATGAATCAGCCACTTGGCAAGCGCTGGCGTGTTTTTATTTTAATGACAAGGTGCGTGATAGCGCCAAATCGATGCTCGATACACTAAAAGGGCTGGGGATTGAATCGGTGATGCTGACAGGTGACCCAAGCCCGCAAGCAATGGTAATGGCGGAAACTTTAGGTATGCAGTCCGCTTATAATGGTCTATCACCAACAGACAAGGTTAACCATATTCAGCAGCTGCAAGCTAACGGTGCAGTGGTGCTGATGGTCGGCGATGGTATCAATGACGCACCCGTATTGGCAGCAGCAGATGTCTCAACCTCGATTGCTGGCGCGGCAGATTTGGCGCAAGTATCGAGTGACAGTATTATTTTAAACGGACAGATTGAGGCCATTACTGCGGCCAAGCGTATCGCTAATAAAACGGAGCGCATTATCAAGCAAAACTTCCGCTGGGCACTTATTTATAATGGCAGTGTATTAATACCAGCGGCTTTAGGTTATGTACCACCTTGGCTCGCTGCTATTGGTATGTCGCTAAGTTCATTGTTTGTGGTGCTAAATGCGCTGCGCTTAAAACGTGCTTAATAGCATTTTTAGGTGTATGGACACTTTTTATATGATAGTTAAAGTACTTTAAGAACGCTACGATACTGCTTGTATAGTTTTTTTGCAGCCCCTGTCTGCGAAGGCACAGCAAGCAAGAAAAAACTATACAAGCGGTATGTGGTGTATCGACACTACTTTTTACTGATTATATTTAACTTTACCCATAAAAAAACCGTCTTAACTATATATAAATAGTTAAGACGGTTTTAGTTTTTATGCAGAATTTTTATTGATTGGCTTATTAACTTAGTCTTGTAAGTAGCTAAGCAAGCGCATAAATTCGATATACATCCAGACTAGTGTTGCAAGTATACCAATACTGAATAACCATTCATAGTCCTCAGAGACACCCATGGCAACGCCGCGATCAATGTTGTCAAAATCTAACAAGAGCGTGAAAGAGGCGATAACGATCACAAATAAGCTAAAACCGATAGCAATAGCGCCACCTTCAAACAAGAAAGGCAGGCTTGAACTAAACACCAAAGAAAGTACCCACTGTGCCACATAAACGAGCATGATAGCAATCAATGCTGAGGTTACAATGGAGCGGAATTTTTCGGTAACCTTAACCAGACCTGAGCGATATAACCCTAGCATGACCGCTGCAGTCACAAAGGTTGCACACATAGCGGTGACCGGTACGGTTGGATACATTCTCATAAAGAACAGTGAGATACCACCTAAAAATATACCTTCTAAGAGGGCGTAAGGTACCGCGAAAGTTTTGGCTTTCTGTGGTTTAAAGGTAATAAAGATGGCGAGACCAAAAGCGGCAAACATACTACCAAAGGCTGCCATGGTGATAAAACCTTGCGATAGACCAGCCATTAGTGCGTAAAAGAAAAAACCCACACCAGTGATTGCTGATAATCCAAGTAATAGACTGGTCTTTTGAATCACGCCCTTGACCGTCATTGGATTACCGCCGATCGCAAGTTCTGCGCGACTGACAATAGGATTGGCCATACATGTGTCCTTAATAATAAAATATAAGTAATATAGATGTCAGCTACTTTAGCAAAACCGCCATTATTGTCAACTGTGTTTACGTGACAGCCATCAAGGCTTCGCGTCACTCAACAACCATCTAAATAGCCGATTGGCTCATAGATAAAACGACCTTGTGTAGCCAAACAAACACGTTTGAAAATAGCGTGTGATGGCTTGTATATTGGGTCGATTACGACAGTTAACAACGATAAATCATAAACATGCTAGTCTAAGCGCTCATTTATCGCTATCATTACTCTGTATTTTACCGTTATACCGAGTCGTTTTATGGAAAACTCAGCGCAGTCTGCGAGATTGCCACATTTACATGAGTCAGAGCTGTTCCACGCTATCAAAAACCCCGCTTTTAGGCGCATTGGGCTGATGGGGCGCGCCGGCAAGCGCAGTGTCACTCAAAGTTTGGTACAAATTGCGCAAACCATCAATGAGATGAATCTCACATTGATTATGGATGTGCAAACAGCTAATTTGCCCACACTGAATTTTACTGAGATTGAAAAAGTCAAAATCGTTAAACGTAGCCTAATTGGTGAGATTTGCGATTTAGTCATCGTCGTTGGCGGTGATGGTTCGATATTGCACGCCGCTGAAGCACTGGCGCGTTACCGTGTACCCGTACTCGGCGTCAACCGTGGTCGTTTGGGGTTTTTAGCCGATGTAAAGCCTGATGAAGCTGAGTTTAAACTACGCCAAGTATTGATGGGTGATTACCAGTTGGATCATCGGTTTTTATTGACCATGGAGATACGAGAAGGGCGCAATATCATCCATGAAGACATGGCGCTCAACGATGTGGTGTTGCATGCTGGTAAATCCGTGCATATGATTGATTTTCAGATGAAAATTGACGGTCAAGATGTCTATCGTCAGCATAGTGATGGTTTAATCGCTGCCACGCCTACTGGCTCGACCGCTTATGCATTGTCTGGCGGTGGCCCTATCATTCATCCGAGCATGGATGCCATTTGTCTAGTGCCTATGCATCCACACACCTTGTCTAGTAGGCCAATCGTGGTCAGTGGTAATAGTGAAGTGTGTATCCGCATCCATGAAGACAATCGTACACAGCCGATGGTCAGTGCAGATGGCAAGCCAAGTGTGCCACTTGAGCAAGAGCAAAGGCTCTACATACGCAAGCATCCTGATAAATTAACCTTGTTGCATCCGCCAGGGTTTGATTTTTATGAGGCGTGCCGCACAAAGCTGCACTGGAACGTCCATGCCGAAGAATTCAGTCTGGATGTCGATGATGATATTATGGATGATGAATAAGCGTGGCTGTTATATAAAAACATTATATGGAATATATGATAGAAAACAATGGTGGAGAGTAGGCAAGATGGATAAACAAACGATATTAGCAAGCTTAACGCCAGAAGTGGTTAAAAAATTTCGTCTGGCAATTGAGCTTGGCAAGTGGCCTGATGGTCGCAAATTAACCGCTGAACAGCGTGACACTTGTATGCAAGCGGTAATGGTGTGGGAGCATGAGCATCTACCACCTGTCGAACGTACTGGCTACATTCATAAACCCGTAAAAGATGATGGTTCTATCGTTGGCGCTGAATGTGATGTCGAACATGAGCATCATTACCCGAATATGCCCAATCCTAAAGGTGCGGTGCAACCCGTCAAGTTTCGTAATAAATAGACTTCCGAATAAAGTCAGCCCCAAAAAAATCCACGCTATGATAGCGTGGATTTTTTGTTATTCGATTAAAAATTAAAGCGCGGTAGTATCAACACTTGGACGTACGGTTAATGGGTTTTTTTCCATCAAAAACCCTTGCCAGCCCCAATGTAAAAAATTGCGGATATTGGCATGATCCGTACCCTTAGGGGTGGCTTGAATTTTGGTGTAATGTTCACCAAATAGTTTTAGCGTATCTAATTGATTAAGACCATGGTGCTTGGCAAAGCCAAAAATCTTCGCACTGTCTTCGTTTTCACCCGCTGCATTATGTACCATGCCGTTGACAAAAGGGGCAGGTGCATAGCGATAAAAATCATCAATAAAACTGATGACATCATTGAATCCAATGGCTTTTTTATTTAAACCATTAAGTAGAGCCGATACATCTGATTGGCGGATACTCATAAATAAATGACCTCAGAGCAGATTAATAAAGCAAAATATAATACGTATAAAAATACAGTATTATAAAAGTAACATGCTTCTATATGCTCAATAATTATTAGTAATTAAGCGTTAAGTCTTACAGCTTAGCGATTAAAGTAGTCTTCGTCATCAAATGAAGGCGCAAAGTTGCCTTGCTCAAGATGCTGCATTTGCGACTGTACAGACCGCTCATGCTGAATACGTTGATAAATCTCTTCGCGGTGTACGGCAATATCTTTTGGTGCATTTACACCAATACGTACTTGATTGCCTTTGACACCTAGGACAGTCACACTGACCTCATCACCAATCATTAGCGTTTCGCCCACGCGGCGTGTCAAAATTAACATGCGTCACACTCCTTATGTCGCATCAAAAAATTATTACTCATCTGATTACTTCTCAATTGCAGGACATCACCGCAGCACTAAATATGCATTATATTCATAAAACACATTGCTAGACGCTATGCCTAAACTTGTACCAATAGCGGCAATGATAGGTAGATTCATTTAGCCCAAATGAAAGCCTCATTATAGGCGGCATAACAGATGCTGTCACGAGTTTTCACAAAACTATTGGGTTAATACTTACCCTAGCAATAATAAAAAATAAAAATAGGATCTAAAAAGACCCTATTTTATTGATATTTTGTTGATAGTAGCTCTGTATCGTTTTAAAGTAAATCCGCTATATCATAGACCAGGGATTGTGCTATCACCGTCTTCACGATCCAGCCCAAAGGCGGTGTGTAATGACTTAACCGCTTTTTCTAGGTGTTGGTCTTGAATAAGGACAGATACTTTGATTTCACTGGTTGATATCATTTGGATATTGATATTGTGTTCGGCAAGGGTCTGGAACATGAGGCTAGCAACGCCTGCATGTGAGCGCATGCCAACACCTACTAACGAGACTTTGACAACTTCGCTATTACCCAATATTTCTTTGGCACCAATCTCATCTTTGACTTCGTCGTTGAGCACTTTCATGGTCTTGTCTAAATCAGTGCGATTGACAGTAAAAGTAAAGTCTGTGGTGCCATTGTCCGATAAGTTTTGCACGATCATATCGATTTCGATATTGGCGCGACCAATGGGGCTTAAGATAGCAGAGGCAATACCAGGGTGATCAGGTACGCCGCGTACTACAATTTTTGCTTCGTCTCGGTTAAACGCGATACCTGAGATAATTGCCTGTTCCATACTGTCTCCTTCGTCTATCGTAATTAGGGTGCCGACATTGTCTTGAAAGTCTTGGTCAAAGCTGCCATCGGTATTTTCATCAAAGCTAGATAACACACGCAGCGGTACACCATACTTACCCGCGAACTCTACTGAGCGAATCTGTAAAATCTTAGAGCCAAGGCTTGCCATCTCAAGCATCTCTTCAAAGGTGATTTTTTCAAGCTTTTTGGCTTTTGAAGTGACGCGAGGGTCCGTGGTATACACGCCATCGACATCGGTGTAGATTTGACATTCATCCGCACCCAAAGCTGCGGCAACCGCGACACCTGTAGTATCAGAACCGCCACGACCTAATGTGGTTGCATTGCCTTGCTCGTCGATACCCTGAAAACCGGCCACGATAACGACATTGCCTGCATCTAATTGCTCACGGATATTTTTGTCGTCAATGCTTTCGATACGTGCTTTATTATGCTCACCATCGGTTTTGATAGCCACCTGACGGCCAGTCAATGAGCGAGCACCAACACCAAGCTCTTTAATCGCCATCGCAAGCAATGAGATAGAAACTTGCTCACCCGTTGAGACCATTTGATCGTATTCACGTGGATCAGGTTGAGTGCTAATTTGGCGAGCCAGATCAATCAAACGGTTGGTTTCTCCGCTCATAGCAGAAACCACAACGACCACTTGATGACCGTTGTCATGCCAGCGTTTGACTCGTTTGGCGACGTTTTTTATGCGGTCGATACTACCCATCGAGGTGCCGCCGTATTTCTGTACTATTAACGCCATAAAAATCTACCTATTATTCATTAATGGACTTTTTTATCATCAAAAAGAATCAATGTGCGGATGTGACCCTCAATCAATGTTTGCATAGATAAAGCCGTATTATAAGAGTTGCGCTCTATGCTTTTTTTATCCAGTGTTGCTTGCTATTAATTTAACACAGAAATGATGCGTTCAAGCGTTGACCTTTATACCATATCTGCATCACAACGTTAAGTACTAGAGCTGCTTAGATGTATGGCGATTGGTTATAAGCGTTATAACCAATCGCGTATTTTATCTATGATAAAACGGCATGAACTCAGTTTAATGGTTAGCCGAGCTGGTCTGCTATCCAAGCAGGTAAGGCTGCGATAACAGCCGCACTGTTACCTGATTTTGGCGCGCCGCCTTGGGCATAGTCGGGCTTACCACCGCCTTTACCGCCAAGCTCGCTTGCCAAATGACGAATGATATCCCCGGCTTTTACTTTAGCCGTCACCGACTTTGCCACACTGGCTGCTAGGGCTAACTGCTCGTCTTTATCGCCAATCAAAACGATCACGCTATCAGGCAGTTTGGATTTGATATCATCCATTAGCGTACGGATTGATTTGCCATCGATACCGCTTAGCGTACTGATGAGCACGGGAGTGCCAGCGATAGTCTGAACGTCGTCTAGCAAACTTGCTGCTTGGGCGCTGGCCATTTTTTGTTGCAAACGCTCTAGTTGTTTTTCTAAATCGCGCTGCTTGTCAGCCATGGTGCGTACACGCTGTGCAACGTTAGGGCGTTTTACTTTTAAATGACTGGCCAGCTCACTTAACTGTTGCTCGCTTTGTTGAATATTTTTTATCGCGTTCATGCCAGTGACCGCTTCAATGCGGCGGATACCAGCAGCGATACCTGATTCGCTAGTGATTTTCAAAACACCAATATCACCAGTACGCTGCACATGAAGACCGCCGCACAGCTCGATAGAGAAAGGCTTACGTTGACCATCTATGATGCTGTCTGTGCCCATAGTCAGCACACGCACGTCACTGCCATACTTTTCACCAAACAATGCCATAGCACCCTGATTCATGGCCTCATCGATAGACATGTGCTCGATGCGGGTAGGGGTATTGGCTTGGATTTGCTCATTGACCAGACGTTCAATACGGCTAATCTCAGCGCCGCTGACTGGCTTGTCGTAAGAGAAGTCAAAACGCAATACGTCGCTTGATACTAGCGAGCCTTTTTGCGTGACTTCTTCCCCTAGTACTTCTCTTAATGCCGCATGTAATAGATGCGTGGCAGAGTGATTTTTGGCGCTAGCAGCACGGATGCTCGATAGTACTTGTGCTTCTGCCGTCTGATTGGGTGTGATTTCACCCATGGTAATGACACCATAGTGAATAATGGCTTGACCAGATTTTTTGGTGTCTTGAACTTCAAAGACGCCCGTCTCGGTACGAATTTCGCCCAGTTCACCAACCTGACCACCGCCTTCAGCATAAAATGGTGTACGGTCAAGAACAATAACGCCTTCCATACCTTCGTTTAAGCTTTTAGCTGGATTGCCGTCTTGATATAACGCATCAATCGTCACACCTTCTGCTGCAAGCTGCTCATAGCCAACAAACGTCGTTGGGTTTTCTACTTGAATGACACTACTATAGTCAACATCGAATTTACCCGCATCACGCGCGCGTTCACGCTGCGCTTGCATATGCTCATCGAATTCAGTCTCATCGATGACAATACCGCGCTCACGAGTGATATCAGCGGTCAAATCAAGCGGAAAGCCATAAGTATCATATAGCTTAAATGCTGCCGCACCAGAGAGCACATCGCCATCTTGCAAATCCTCAAGCTCACTGGCGAGTAAACGTAACCCTTGCGCTAAGGTTTTAGCAAACTGTGCTTCTTCTTTTTGAATGGCGTTTTCGATGACGCTTTGTTTGTCTTTTAGCTCAGGGTAGGCCGAGCCCATCTCAGCGACCAGTGGCGCGACCATTTTATAAAAGAAGTCGCTGTCTGCGCCAAGCTTATTACCATGACGTACCGCACGGCGAATCACGCGGCGCAGCACATAACCACGACCCTCATTACTTGGTGTAACACCATCAGCGATTAAAAATGCCACCGCACGAATATGGTCGGCAATCACCTTTAACGAGGATTGTTGCTGGTTTTCAATACCTAAAATCTGAGCGGCAGCATCCATCAAATGCACAAATAAATCTATCTCATAGTTGCCATGCACGCCTTGCATGATGGCGCTAATACGCTCAAGCCCCATACCAGTATCGACACTTGGCGCTGGTAGCGGTAGCATCGAGCCATCTTTTTGACGATTAAACTGCATAAACACACAGTTCCAAATCTCGATATAGCGATCGCCGTCTTCTTCAGGTGTGCCCGGTAGACCGCCTTCGACGTCTGCACCGTGGTCATAAAACACTTCGGTACAAGGACCACAAGGACCGGTATCACCCATGGTCCAAAAGTTATCAGACGCATAAGGTGCGCCTTTATTATCACCAATACGGATAATGCGCTCAGCTGGGATGCCGATGTCCTTATTCCAAATCTCAAACGCTTCGTCATCGGTTTCGTAAATGGTCACATATAAGCGGTTTTTATCAATTGCTAACCACTGATCCGAGGTCAAAAACTCCCAGATATATTCAATACCTGCTTGTTTAAAGTAATCACCAAAAGAGAAGTTGCCGAGCATCTCAAAGAAGGTATGATGACGTGCAGTGTAGCCGACATTATCCAAGTCATTGTGCTTGCCGCCAGCACGTACGCATTTTTGCGACGTTACAGCGCGGGTATAGTCACGTGGCTCCATACCCAAAAAGGTCTCTTTGAACTGATTCATACCGGCATTGGTAAACAACAATGTCGGGTCATTGTGTGGAATCAAACTAGACGATGAGACTGGGGTATGCTGTTTGCTTATGAAAAAATCGAAAAAAGCTTGGCGAATATCGGCTGAGCGAAATGGCTGGCTCACAGCGGCTCCTTACTGACGGATAGGATTGAGTAGGTTAAGTAAAATAATTTTGCAAGCGATTTTAGCATAAACGCCCAAGCTCTTGGTACAAGAGTTACAACAGCTAGGTTGTTCTATGGATACAGCCTATATTTTAATTAACCAAAAAACATATATTAAAGCAAGGATCAGTTGGTGAAACAAAGGCTAATTGGTTAAAATCGCTGCATCCGTCTTGTCCAGTTTGTCTTGTATCAATGGATTGGATTCAATCACCTGTACTGGCAAGTAGCGTAGTTGCAGTTTAATCGGAAGGTAGTCAGGAAAATTCTCGGTCATATCTTGGGTAATAATCATTTCAATCTGCTGGACATCATAGGAACTGGGCGTGGTTTCACCGCGAATAACCGCACGTACCACTTGATTCTCATCGCCGGTGTCGAATTGCGTATTGGTCAGCACGTTGCCCTTATCGTTAAAGTAACTATTGATGGCTTCTTTTACGCTACTCTCGAACACTTGCTGCTTGGCGTTGGTTTGCAAATTAATGGTCAAATAGGCTCCTAATCCACCCAACAGTAATAAGGTCACTGCATTGCGACGCAAAAAGGTTAAGTAGGTGCTTGATTTATAATCGTCATCGACCAAGCGGCGAAAGCCCAACAACCAAAGTACTAAAGCATTGGTAAACTGAATAGCAATAATATTGGTTAAGGCCAGTAGCAATGCACCGAGGCCAAGCTGCATCTCGCCATTGGCAAATAAAATTCCACTAGCGGCAAGAGGCGGTACTAAAGCAGTGGCTACTGCTACGCCGACAACAGCAACCGAAAGGTGCGGCGAAACCATCGCATAAGCACCAGCAGTGCCACCTGCGAGAGCAATCATTAAGTCCATAGAGGTTGGCTGGGTGCGCGACAATATTTCTGCTGTCAATGGCTGGTCTTTGTGTAGCCATCCGACGATAAAGCCTACCACTACCACCAATGATATGCCGATAATAACGGTAATAAGTGACTTGCGCAGCAGTGGCATACGGTGATCAATAATCGCTAAAGCGATTCCAGTGATAGGGCCTAACATCATGGCGACCAACATGGCCCCAATAACCACTGCTGCTGAGTTGGTCACTAAGCCATAGCTGGCGATGATGGCAGAAAGTATATTCATAATGAAATACATTTTACTAGGCAGAGCATTGGCTTCAATTCTTACCCGCACTTCTGGATAGTCTACTTTTTGGTTGCTAAACTGTTCGGCGACAAACTGTTTATAAGACTCAAGTTTGGCTTCTTTTTGTTCTTGAACTTCCTCTTCTTGCTTCTCCTGCTCGTCCAACTTACCTTTTACTGTAGTGTCATTATTTTGCTCAGTAACAGAAAGCTCCTCTTCAGAAGCTACATTTTCTTGCTCACTTGTATTTTCTAACTTTAAGGACTCTTGAGGACCTTCGTCTAAATTATTATGAGAAGGAATGGCGGCGTCAACTGACGACTCCTGAGCCTGTATAGTAGGCGAGCCTTGTTGCGTAGAAGGTTGAGTGTTAGCAGTGTCAGTACTATCTATTTCTACACTGCTCTCGGTACTAGCACCCATTTCGGTAGCAGTAACCGTTTTTTTCTGAAAGAATGATTCCTTAGACCTTAAGGTTTCGTATTCTGCGTTTTCGTTAGTAGGTTGAGCTTCGGGTTTAGACGTCTCTAATGTTGCAACCACTTCATCAGGACCGAGTGATTCTATCGCTATTGTCGTCTCAGGTGGTTGAGCACCAGCCATTTCCTCGTCCAACTCACTGTCGAACTCACTCTCATCATCAGTCTCTGGATGTTCTAAGGCATCAGCATTGTCTAATATAGCCTTGCCTTGCTTTTGGGTAGGGTGGTCAGCGTTCACTAAAGCAGCTTGCTGGTCTGAATAGTCGGTAATGCCTGATGAGCCCTTGGAATGTGGAGGCTCATTAGAGTGGTTTTTTTCGGGTGAGGTCATAGCGGATAGCTTTCTTAACGAATAACAGAAAGTCATTATTGTAATGATAAATAAGAAGCGATGTATGAGTTTTTTGCGGATAAACGAAGAGAGCTGTCGTTGCAATACAATCGTCGAAAATTGAATATAAGTATATTAAAAATTGAATATAAAGGTCGTAAACGAGGCAGTAAAAACGTCATTATAAAACCATAACTATAGCATGGTTTATGTGTGTAGTCTCCTAATATAACTGGCTTGAGGGTCTAAAAGAAAAGGCTTACTATTTGTGTGGGTTTAGTGTATAAAGTACTTATACCCACACAAAAAATGAGGAATACATCATGAACTGGCCACTATTCTCTGTTATCTATTCAATTGCCGCAACCGTCACCATCGGTGTATTCATGATTGGCGCTTTGGTTACAGGATTTAACCAAATTCCGCATATTCAAATGGCGGTAGCAGCAGGCTTTGTATTGTCTATTCCGGCAGCATTATTTTTCACCAAAAAAGTCGGTAGTATTACTGGCAAAGAAGAAGGGTATAAAGCCTAAGACAGAAAATAAATAGTATAAAATCTATATTTGGCCATAAAAAAAGACCTTGATAATCAAGGTCTTTTTTTGTCTCTCGTTTATGATGAATTATTTAAGCTCAACAGTTGCGCCATTTTCGATATTGGCATAAACCTCTAACACATCCCAGTTGGTCAAACGCACACAACCTGCTGACGCTTGGCGACTGATGCCCTCAGGCTTCGGTGAGCCATGTAGGCCATACGACGGTTTAGACAAGCCCATCCATACGACGCCGACAGGGTTGTTTGGACCTGGTGGTAGCATATGCACTTTTTTATCCGCGCCATTACCAACGGTTGCTTTATACCAAGGCATTTTTACTTTATTGACAATTTTAAAGCTGCCTTGCGGGGATGGCGTAGCATCACTACCGACAGTGGTCGGATAAGTAGCCACTAGTTGGTTATCATTATAAGCATATAAGGTTTTATCTGCTTTGTTAGCGACGACACGGTTTATGCGTTGGTTGAGCGGAGCACGGGTATTAAGCACCGTAATGGTCTCACCCGCTTTATAGTTTTTATTTGTATTTAGCTTATCTAGGTAGCGCACATCCATATGGAAGCGTTCGGCTAGCATCTCTTTGATGTCTTGATAATACAGCCCTTTCATTTTTGACTTCGCTTCTGAGCCAGCAGGAGTGGTCGCAAAGTTGGTTTTTATATCGTCTTCGGTTAGGGTATAAGTCACTAACACCGGCTTATCGGTAGGAATTTTTTTAATCAATGCATCCCACGTTTTTTGATCCATCTTACCAGTGGCTGGCAAGCCTTTCATGGTCTGAAAGTTGATAAGGGCTTTTTTGCTATTCATACCCCAGCCACCATCAATAGGGCCAGGAGAAGCATGGTTCCAGTCGAGCAAAGCCTGCATCTTAATAGTCATCGCTGAGTTGACTTTCATATTCGGTGACCAAGCTGCATCATTAACTTGTTTGGCATAGCTTGACAAGTTTAGCGTGGTGTATCTTTTACCATTTTTGTCTTCGATATTTTTGATGGTAGGGTCATCACTAAAGTCTTGACGTTTTTCGTTGTCAGGTAATTCAAAAGCCAGCGGGTCAGATGAGTCGATAGAGGAGACATCGCTAGGGGCTGCGACGGCTTGACCGTCACTAATATCATCAGTGCTGTCAGATTGCTCATCTTTGCGAGTCAGTTCTTCTGCGCTCATGTTATCAGCGGTCGTCGCTGTTGGCTCGGTCTTTGACTGCGCATCTTGCTTGGCATCGATCAGCTGTGTCATACGATCAGCTGGTTTGGTTTTTTCAGTATTTGGCTTTTCAGCATTTGATTTGTCAGAACTTGGCTTGACAGCAGGACGAGCATCGATTGAGCTACTACGGTTTTCTTCCACATTAAGGCTAACTTTCTTAGCGAGGTTAGGCATTGTATCCGCGGTGCGCACTGGCAATGTGCGGGTATCGTCGGTGGGGGCGGCAAGCGCGCTAACACTGGCACTAACGACAGCGATAGATATAGCGGTAATAAGAGGCTTTATTTTCATCATATTGAATCACTTGTGGTGGCTACTAATGCGGCTATTATGCGCATAATTTGGAAGCTTCGCAAACTTTTGATACATCTTTTTTCAACTAAAACACCCCAAACGTCAACTGTTGACGTATTCACTACAGTTGGGCAATAACTTAGCGAAGGTGTGTATAGGATGCTATTCGATTTATACCAAAAACGTTTAGGGGTGTTGAACATACGACCCTGGCATTGACAGTGGCTATTTGTGAATGTTCAATACATTTTAATCTTTATGATCTAACTTCTATAATATTTTTTTGGCACAAAAACGCAAATATTGGCGCAACTTAGCGTTTGCGTCTATAATGTATAAAGAGTTTTTTATTTAATAGATCAGCTTTTAACCCAAAGCGATTTAACCCACCCACATGTAATCAGCAAGCATGCAGTCAGCAAGGTGCGATATGTCAGACGACCAAACAATGAGCGCAGAAGAATTTCAAAATCAATACTTCAATGATGATGAGTCACAAGGTTTAGACAGTGATAAGGCGTTCGATTTGGAGGCGGGGTTTCTTGGTGAAGACGAGCAATTTGTCAACTTGCATGCAGAGTTAGAAGAAGCACGCGAGCAACTGGTTAGTATTCGTGATTTCATTCGTTTTTCGGTCACCCAATTGCGCAACTATGACGTGGTCGTCGCTCAAGGAACCACCGATGAGTTCGCTGAAGCCTCTGCCATCGTTTTGCACTCTCTATCATTAGATTGGTCAGCCAATGAGCAGATTCTTGATTGTCGCTTGACCACATCAGAGAAGCAATTGGTACTCAGTCTGCTAGAAGAGCGTATCGCTGAGCGCAAGCCGTTAAGCTACTTAATTAACTTGTCTTACTTCTGTGATTTGCCATTCTATGTCGATGAGCGCGTGCTTATCCCGCGCTCACCTATCGCCGAATTGATACGTCAGCAGTTCCATCCGTACTTCGATGTCAATGAGTTGGCAAAGCCACTCGGCATTAGCATCAATGAGCAAGCAGCCGCATTTTACGATCACGGTTTAGAGGTCAAGCAACTGTCACAGCCTGAGCGCATTTTGGACTTATGTACTGGCTCTGGTTGTATTGCTATTGCCTTGGCAACGCGCTTCGTTGATGCGCTGGTCGATGCGGTTGATATTGATAAAGGTGCGCTACAAGTGGCGATGGTTAACGTCGACCATCATGACCTTGGCCATCAGGTCAATGTGATTGAGTCAGATTTATTTGCCAAGATTCCTGCCGAAAACCAATACGAGCTTATCGTTACCAATCCGCCGTATGTCGATGCGGCTATTATGGCAGACCTACCACCTGAGTTTTTGTACGAGCCTGAGCACGCACTAGCCGCGGGTCAAGATGGCCTAGATTTGGTTCATCGTATTTTATTTGAAGCACCAGACTATCTAAGCCCAGAAGGTTTGCTGATCTGTGAAGTGGGCGATAGCGAATGGGCATTAAAACAAGCCTATCCTGAAATCCAGTTCGATTGGCTGAAATTTGCTCATGGTGGTCATGGTGTCTTTGCGATTACTTATGATGAACTCGTGACACATCGCCAGCTGTTTGCCGCTTATGTACAGTTATTAGATAGCATTCAATAGAACCATCGAGATTAGCGCTATCATCAATCAAAAATTGACTTCATTTGTTTAAGGATAAATATGGCAGGCAATAGCATTGGGCAAGTATTCACGGTCACCACGTGCGGCGAGTCGCATGGGGCAGGCCTCATGGCCATCGTCGATGGCGTGCCACCCGGCTTGGCATTATGTGAAGATGACTTGCAAATAGATTTGGATCGCCGCAAGCCAGGGTCGTCTAAGTACTCGACTCAGCGCCGCGAATCTGATGAAGTTGAGATTATCTCTGGTGTATTTGAAGGTAAAACCACGGGCACGTCTATCGGTCTGTTGATTCGCAATACCAATCAAAAATCCAAAGACTATAGCGAAATCAAAGATACGTTTCGCCCCGGTCATGCTGATTATACTTATAGTATGAAGTATGGCTTTCGTGACTACCGTGGCGGTGGTCGCTCATCAGCACGTGAAACTGCCATGCGCGTCGCAGCTGGCGCTATCGCTAAGAAATACTTGCAAGACCGCTTAGGTGTGCAAGTCCGAGGTCATGTTACGCAAATTGGTTCTGAATATAGTGAAGTGCTAAATCCAAGTCAAATCGACTGGGATTTCGTCAATAGCAATCCGTTCTTCTGTGCAGATAAAGAAGCGGTTGCCCGTTTTGAGATATTGATCGACAGCTTGCGCCGTGAAGGTACTAGCTGCGGGGCGCGTTTAGAAGTAATCGCCAGCGGCGTACCTGTTGGATTGGGTGAGCCGGTATTTGATCGCTTAGATGCTGATATTGCCCATGCGATGATGAGTATCAATGCTGTCAAAGGCGTTGAGGTTGGTGACGGTATGGCGGTGGCTGGGCAGTTCGGTCATAGTTCCCGTGATGAGCTGACCCCAGACGGTTTCACTGCCAATCATGCCGGCGGTATATTGGGCGGTATCTCGTCAGGGCAAGATATTCGTGTCAGTATCGCGCTTAAGCCAACCTCTAGTATTACGACGGCTGGCAAGAGTATCAATACGCAAGGCGAGTCGGTCGATATGCTCACCAAAGGTCGTCATGACCCTTGCGTGGGGGTACGAGCAACGCCTATCGCAGAAGCTATGCTGGCTATCGTTTTGCTCGATCATTATTTGCGCCATCGCGGTCAAAATGCGGATGTAGTAGCGCCGGTTGAGTCGATTACTTAGGTGAATAGTTAAAAAGCTATATTGTAAAACTAACAGCCCTTTATCGCTTCTAATTAAATATCATTAGCAGCGACAAAGGGCTTTTTTATGGCTAATTGATGACATGCCCTAGAAAGTTAATAACTTAATCGATAGAGTTTAACCCGTAAATGATGAAAAGCCTTAAGCCGCTATTTGGTAATAGTCAACCGCCACACATTGCTGATGACGAAATATCAATAGCAGATGTTGACTAGGAATGGCTAGCCAATGTCCAAACTCAAGACTGTCGATGCCTTGATTTGATAAATTTTGCGTACAATCGTGACGGCTATATCCTAAGTAGTTTTCTATGATTTGGTTTTGAGCAAGAAGGTTTGGCATGGCTTTTCTATCCTTAATATTAATGATAAATTTGAATAACAGCATCATAAAATAAAGAGATAGAAAACCTGTGTAGGAATGATGAAAATTCTATGGATTATCATAATTTTTTATTCTTTAGCCAAAGGTAGGGTTAAGCTAACCATGACACCAGAACGCTGATTCTCATCAGTACCAATTTTATCGTTATTAGCATTGACGTTATTAATAGTTACCTGACCTCCATGATGTTCAATCACTTGCTTCACTAAAGTTAAACCAAGTCCCGAGCCTTTTTTGAGGGTGCTACTAGCCATGCTAGGTGGCGCTTGCTTAACGCCTTGTGCTGAATCCTCATTTGACGAATATTCTGATAAATGATTTGATGGATTATAAGCAGGTTGGCTCTGATGCGATAAGCTGAAATAACGGTCAAACGCTTTGTCAACGGCATAGTTAGGCAGCAATTTACCATCGTTAAAGATGTCAATGGTCACATTTCGCGCGGTACTATTTTGCGCTGAACTATGTTGCGTAATGCTGTGCAGATAAATAACGACTTTGCTATCAGCAAAATGGATGGCATTATCCAATACATTTTGCAGTACTTGTACCAACCAAAACTGGTCAGCGAAAACGCTGGTATTTGCCAAGATATCTGGTGATAAAAGGGTTGTTTCAGTAACCTGCTTTTCGTCAAGATAGATATCGATAGCTGGCAAGTGTTGCTGTTGCAACTTAGCAGCGTTGTCTTTTGCGAGGGTCCGTAATAATGGTAATAAAGGCGTCAGCTGCCGATTCAGCTTAAAGGTTGGTTGCTCAACCTTAGCAAGCAGCAGTAATCGATCAATTAGCTGCTGCATTTTGATACTTTGTTCACCGATGGATTGGATCAGCATCTGTTGATCTTCTTCATCAAGTCCGTCATCTTCTAGCAACTCACTACTAGCGCGAATGGCGGTTAAGGGACTTTTGAGCTCATGGGTAAGCGTATGGACATAATCGGTGACATAAGCGCGGTTTTCCAATCGATGCTTCATAGATTCAATGGTATCTGTCAGGCTATTGAGTTCATGACCTAAGTAAAAATACGGCTTTTTGGTATCTTCTGCTAGCGCACTGGTGTATTGGGTCACTAAACTGATGCTTTGCTTGAGCCACCATGCGACCAATCCTGCTAATATAAGAGCGGCAATACTCATGAATAGCGCTGTGATAAGCATACGATTGCGCGTATTGTCCAAATAAGGCAACACGCTAGCAATAGGTTTACCGACGCTGACCACACCAATCAGATGACCAGTTTCATCCTTGATTGGCTGCGCCACATACATAATTGTACCATCGCGCTGATTATAATCTCGCGTGGTACTTCTCGCGCCATACTGACCTTTTAAGGTTAAGTACACATCATTCCAGCGACTGTAATCTCGCCCTTCGTCATTGTCAGGCTCGGGTAAAGAGTCGTATATGACCAGGCCTGTATCATCCGTTACGTATATCCGAAAGCTACTATAGCTTTTGTTTTTATATTCTGGGTCTTGAGTTTTACCAACCGCTGGCATGCCAATAAATGCCGTATCAAGTCTTGCTTGATAAGCGTTATCGTATAGCTGCCCTGAAGATAGTGGCATTTGCAAACTTGCTGCCAGTAATTTACTGGTATCTAATAAGGTATCTTCCATGACTTGCTGTGCTGTCGGTTTGATATAACCAAACAGCTGAGTAAAGACGACCATACCGCAAATGATGAGTACGAGGGCAACTGCTAACCAAATCCTAAAAAATATACTCAAATTGAGTAGTCGTTTTGGCTCTGTTATTTGCTGTGCGGTGCCAATAGGATGCAATTTTGCATACCAGTTACTTTGGCTAACATGCTCGTTAATACGGTTATGGGTGTTTTGATTCATATTATTAGGCGTGTTCTTTGACGTTATAGAAGGTCAGTTTTAATCAAAATACGACTATGGGCATGCAGCTAGGCGGGGCACAATGCATAACCGAGGCCACGATGCGTATGTATCACCTCAATACTAGGGTCGATGGTCGCTAGCTGCTTACGAATTGACTTAACATGGCTATCTATCGTCCGCGCTAAGCGATGATCGGGATAATCGCTGACAGCATTGAGTAGCTGTTCACGGCTGAACACTTGGTTGGGCGCTTTTAATAAGGTTAATAAGATTTTGCGCTCTGTGTTACTCAGCTCTAGCTTTTGCTCCTGCCACATTAACGAGTAATTAAGCGGTTGGTAGTGCCAGATGCCAGATTGGCATTCAAAGGTTAACGCTTGCCCTGACATATTATGCGAAGAGGCTGGATTTGCTGTATCGTTTGTCTCTATGGTAGTAGTCTGCTGAGACAATAATTGCTCACGTCGCCAAATGGCTTTTAGACGGGCAACCAATTCTCGTGGGCTAAAAGGCTTGGCACAATAGTCATCGCCGCCCATCTCTAAGCCTAAAATACGATCGACCTCATCGCTACGCGCCGTCAAAAATACGATAGGGATATCCTTTAAAGTATCAATATCGGCTGTATGACGTATTTGTTGGCAGAGGCTAAGACCATCACCATCTGGTAACCCAACATCCAATATGATCGCTGATAAATCTTTTGCCTCATCGCTATGTAGCATCGGTAGGACGCTACTGGCATTATCTAGCCACGTAATGTGCCAACCTTCACGCTTGCAAGTGACTTTAAGCGACATCGCAATAGCAGGGTCATCCTCTACCAATAAAATATGGGTCATAGGTTTTATATCACTATATAAGATAAGAAAATGGCTTAAGATAAATAACTCATTTATGTCTAACCATTATACGAACATTGAAAAACAAGAGTAGGGCGTCATACAATGGTTAACGTATTGAGTATAAACCTACTGAATGATCGTAGCATAAAAGCCGTTCTAGCTTTTGGACCCAGTAAGTAAATGATGTGAAAAATTGATGAAAATTGGGGTTGTTAGCGAATAGTTTTTCTGACTGGCGGTTTTGTTTAAAGGCTGTAGAATAATCAGCAGTTTGAAAATAATACCAAGATAAAATATGTTGCAACGATATATCTCGTTAAGAATATAGAGTTGTTATGACTATAAAGGAAATTAGGCTATATGAGCAATTATTTAGATGCTGTGATTGTTGAGCATAATCCATCGCAAAAAAAAATAGATAGAGCCGTTATTTGGTTGCATGGCTTAGGTGCAAGCGGTCATGACTTTGA
This sequence comes from Psychrobacter sp. FME5, assembly GCF_014861375.1. Taxonomy (NCBI): domain Bacteria; kingdom Pseudomonadati; phylum Pseudomonadota; class Gammaproteobacteria; order Moraxellales; family Moraxellaceae; genus Psychrobacter; species Psychrobacter sp. FME5. The sequence continues at coordinate 40,439 of NZ_RRYX01000014.1, forward strand.
GCCAATCGTTCCGCAGTTAGGGCTGGCTGATAATATGGCCGTACGTTTTATCTTTCCACATGCGCCTAAGCGTGCAGTGACCGTCAATGGTGGAATGGTAATGCCGGCGTGGTATGACATTATAGAGATGAGCCTTGAGCGTAAAATTGATGTTACTCAGATTGAAGAGTCTTCTCAGCAAATAAGAGAATTAATCAGCCGTGAGCTAGAGCGTGGCGTGTCACCTGAGCATATTGTTATTGCAGGATTTTCACAGGGCGGAGCAGTGGCTTATCATGTCGCGCTCAGCTATCCAGAGCGCTTGGCTGGATTGATGACGCTATCTACTTATCTAGCGACTAATGACAATATCAACTATAGTACTGCTAATAAAAACATACCAATATTGATTGAGCATGGTACGCATGACCCCGTCGTTCCTTCTGTTTTGGGTGAACAGGCGCAGCAGCTACTATCAGAGAAGGGCTATAATGTTGTTTATCATACTTATCCGATGGCACATCAGGTTTGTATGCCGCAGATTCAAAATATCGGTAAGTGGCTAAATAAAGTTTTAGCTTAGCCCAATAGGCTGTAACGTAATGTAATAGGGGCTTATTACAGCTTGAAACCTGAGCTATATATCGTATATAATAGCCAGTCTTATTGGGGATGTTCTGGCTTCGACGCTGGTGATGAAACTCAATGATGCATGTCGAGAGTATATGTCCTCTCGTTAATCCAACATATATTGTTATAGTCGCAAACGACGAAACTTACGCTCTAGCAGCTTAAACCCTGCTTACTTGGTTGCTGATCACCTACAGTTGGTCAACTAAGTTGAAGCGTCCGCATGTAGGCTCGCCACAAGTGATTGTCTCAATTGCTTGGGTTCAAAAGTAGAGAATCGTCCAATCCATCCTGACTGTCGGATCGGTGCGGACTAAAACTAAAGACAGAAACTAAACATGTAGATTCATGAGCGTAATGCTGGCGGACGCGGGTTCAACTCCCGCCATCTCCACCAAATATTGTTAAAGAAGTCAGTCACTTAGGTGGCTGGCTTTTTTTTGGTTTAATCTTTCTATTAGCTACTATAGTCAAAGTATATAATGAAAGCTTTTGCCTCGGGCTAGTTTGGTATAGGTGTCAAATCACGCTTATCGATCCAACCAAATTTAGTACCATTTTTATAAGATACTTGTACCCAATCTTCATTTTGGTTGACGGCTTCAATCGAATCACCTTTAATATAGTAATTTGGTGATGATCTAGACTCAAAATCCTCTGTTAGTATCTCTGCTTTCTCTGATATGACAGTATATTTAGTAGGAGGCGAAGGACATTGACCAAGGATATCATTTTCGGAATTTTGAACCTCTAAATCTTCTGGCTCAGCGGTAGGGCTAGATACATTATAATCCGTTAGATGTTCGCAATAAAACGCATTATTACCCATATACCCCTTCACTATTACTTTTGCAATCTTCCATTCATCATTATCTAATGTAAAGTAATAGTCTTTATATGGGTAGCCTCGACTACCAAAATATGTTGATAAAATAAAGCCTGTACTATTAGTGCGCGGGGAAAGGCTGCTGAAGTAAAATAACCCATCTTCAGTATAATTAATACTATTTAAACTCAGCATATATTTATCATTAGGCACTCCTAAATATACGACCAAGTCGTTTCCTTGATAGCCACTTCCGCTTGAATTTAATTTATTAATATGAGTAATAACTTTATCATCAATGCCATCTCCATTGATATCAAAAGTGAAGATCTTATGTGTTTTTTTCTCATGCTTTTCTACAATATCTGTAAAAGAAAATGATTTAGGATCTTCCTTTATGTACTCCCCATCAATCAGATAAATATGGGTGCTACAACTCTTACCTGTATTATCTATAACTTTAATGGCGTTAGCGTCGGCTTTAGTATTTGCAGTTATCGACTCAATACCCCCACAATGCCATTCAGCTATTTCAAACATATAAGTGTGTAAAAATCCACTATCATCAAACAGAATAGCGTTGTATGTCAGATATTCTTCTGTTGTCGCAGGTAATATCAAAATTTGCCTATTAGCATCATTAGAGAAAACACTAATTCTCTTTAATGCACTTTTTAAATCTACTTCATAAGTATAATTAAAACGCCCATCAAACCCTTTGCTGACAACGCTACCATTCATTATTAAGGTTAAATCAGACTCATCATCACCAAATAGGTTGATAGAGATGGCAGTATTATCATGTCTAATGTCAATTTTATCCTGACTATTATCATAGACTATGGATGGATTTATTTTATTAAAAATAAGCGGGTTACTGTTATCCTCTAAGAGAGAGCTGTTTTCAATATTCGTTATGACTGTATTGTCATTTTTAATATCAGTTTTATTGATAGCATCATCGTTTGTATTAGTATCACCGTAGTTATTTGTGCATGATACTAATACAAAAATGAAAAAAAGAGTGATTATTATTCTCACTGTAGATCCCTTGTATTTAAGATACATTAGGTATGCCTGATTTTTGCTGTACTTTGTTGCAACCTTCTTTCTTCTTCAGACATCTCGTCATAAGTCTTTGAACCGCCCCGGGATTGTCGGAGACTTAATATTCTGAGAGAATACGACAATGAAAAAACAAACCTACACTCCTGAGATGAAAGAACGCGCCGTTCTCATGCTGATTGAAGCGTCGAGCGATTACCCCTCCACATGGTCAGCCATTTAAGCCATTGCCCCTAAGATTGGCTGCACACCTGAAACCTTACGATCATGGCATAAAAAGCACATCGATCAAACTATTCCTGCCTCAGTGCAAGCGCAAAGTGACAAAGAGCGCATCAAAGCGCTTGAACGCGAGAATAAAGAGCTTAAACAAGCTAATGAAATTATACGCAAGGCTGCGGCTTTTTTCGCCCAGGCGGAGACGGGCCGCTGACTAAAACCATGATTCAATTCATCGACGACAATAAACATCTTTATGGGATCGAGCCAATTTGTAGAGTATTACCGATTGCCCCGTCAACCTATTATCGTGCTAAAGACTTGGAGAGCTGCCCTGAAAAGCGCTCATTACGCAGTCAACATGACGACTATTATATCAGTGAGATTAAACGCATCTGGCAGGACAGTAAATGCCGTTATGGTGTCCGTAAGGTATGGCAGCAGATGAAATCTGACGGGTTAAAGGTTGCTCGTTGCACCGTAGAGCGTTTAATGAGGCAGCATGGCTTACAAGGCGTTTGGCGTGGTAAGGGTAAGACTACCACCAACAGCCGTGACGATCAGAAGCGCGCTGATGACTTGGTTAATCGCAACTTCAATGCGCATCGCCCTAATCAGCTATGGGTGGCTGACTTTACCTATATCAAGACGACAAGCGGCTGGGTATATACCGCTTTTATCATTGATGTGTTTGCTCGCACTATCGTCGGCTGGAAAGTATCGAGTCGCATGAATACCGATATGGTGATGGCAGCATTAAATCAAGCGATAACAGATAGAAACAATCCCAAAGATGTCATTCATCACAGTGATCGCGGGGTTCAGTACTTATCCATTCGCTACACAGATAAGATGAAGGACTCTGGCATCATTGCCTCGGTCGGCACCACAGGCGATTCATACGACAATGCCTTAGCTGAAACGGTCAATGGTCTGTATAAGTCCGAGGTGATTGAGTATCTACAAGAGCAATGGCACGGTGTGAACGATGCTGAACTGGCAACCCTTGAGTGGGTAGACTGGTTTAATAAAACCCGTTTACATGGCACGATTGGATATGTGTCACCCTTTGAGTTTGAAAAGCGGTATTATGATAGTTTAATCCTGTCAGGCATCGCTGCCTGACTCAAGTAAATCACTCTCCGATAAAGTCGGGGCGGTTCATTGTTGTGGTAAACAAGAGTGTAAGGCGTTGCTTATTTTTTTCAACTATTTCCCAATTCTATACAGCCCCTAATATAAGCGACCCCAGTATGGGCAAAAGCGTCAATTTTACCACGGTGTCTACCTTTACTCCAAACACCATAATGCCAACCAAAATCCCAAACTGGAGATCCAGTTCTTGCACTATTGTATGCATCTGGATTAGTTAAGCTCTGCACGCCTGGGTGCGTAGTTCCTTTAACCGATTTAATCAGTTTCTCCCCTAACATTAAATGAATCTTAGATTAACACATGAAGTGCAATATCAAATGCGAGGTGAAAAAAAGACCTAGATGCGCTAGCATCAAAGTTTTTATCCACCGACCAAAGTGAGATTGCAACCATGAACTATACACATCTAAGCCTAGGGGAACGATACCAGATTTATGCCCTTATAGGGGCAGAACATAGTATTAAATTTATAGCTGACACATTAGGAAGAAGTCCTAGCACCATATCAAGAGAGATCAGACGCAATAAAAGTCTTCGAGGTTACCGAGCTAATCATGCTAATAACAAGGCTTGTGACAGACGCTCTAACAATGCTTTCACTATCATCGCTGATGTATGGGATTGGGTCACAGACAAGCTAAAAGACAGCTGGAGTCCTGAACAAATAGCCGGAATTCATGGTGGTATTAGTCACATGAGCATCTATCGCTATATCTGGAGGGACAAGCTTAAGGGCGGCAGGTTATGGCAGTGTCTCAGACGCAAAGCCAAACCTTACCGTAAGCGACTAACCGCTGAGACCCGAGGCCGTATCAACGACAGAGTCTCGATTCATGAGCGCCCTTGTA
>NZ_RRYX01000150.1:0-5074 GCF_014861375.1 Psychrobacter sp. FME5
CTGCGCCATTAATCGCTTTTTGGCTGGGTCGCTTGGGTCTGTAAAACCATGCTCAATGTTTTGCATGTCTTTCCATGCGTTCACTCTGCGCTTATCAACACTGTGGACATAGGGCTGAAATGCTCTGCCGTGTTCTAAATCAACATTAGCAAAGACAAAATTCAGCTCTAATCTGCCCTTGTCTCTATGCTCAATCCATGAGACGGCAACTCTATCAACGTCTAGCCCTGCTCGAATGGTTTGCTCAAAGCCGTCCATCAAGGCATTTTTCTCTGCTTGAGTGACCTCGTCCGCTGTCTCGGTGAACGATAAGCAGCCACTGGTGTATTTTTGCTTAAAGTCGAGGCTATCAATAAGCATGGCTTGATTATCTATGTCGCCCCTTAGTACCTCGGCACCAAGGCGTTTGCCGTCGGGCTGCTCTTTGTCTTTAAGCAGATAATCAAACACGCCTTTGCTGCCACCTGTGCCATTCGTGAAGAATTTAACGATCATTAGGCACGCTCGATGCTAGTGCTTGGTCTAGCGTGGTTTGCAAATCTAGCAAGGCGATTAATACGGCATTACCAACTTCTTGCCCTGTATTGGTCTGCTTGGCGATTTGATTGATGTTGATGCCAATGCGATTAATGGCTCGCACCAATTCGGGGTCGGCACTATGCACGATTTTTTTGGTTTTGGGTTCGGGTACGGCTATGGGTTGATCAAGTACCACGCTGCGGACGTAGTTAGACATATCGTGACTGCCTGCACGCTTTTTGATGTCTAGAAGTTCATCATCAGACACTCTGATTTTTAGCCATTTTGTCCTTGCCATTTTAACCTCGGTCTAGGGGTTGTTTTTACCCCTCAGGCTTTTTGTGAGGGGTTGGGGTTAAGGGGTTTCCCCTTACCAGTATGCCTTGGGTCAATAGTAACGGAGTGGATATTGTACCCACGGTATATGCTGGCTTAATATCATAATAACATTGAAAGATAACTATTTAGAGTTATCTTGTTTATTTATCAGCAATGTCATTCAAAACTATTACTAAATAATTTCACTAAAGTTCTTAGTCTTAGTATTTGTTACGTGTTTATTGCTGATAGAATGTTGTTTTTGTCTGATCTATGTTGGAGAAGTTTATGGGCAGTTATATCGATTCAAACCTTACTAGCAGTGAACGTGTTATCCAAGAAGCGATGGTATCTTGGTGGTCACAATGGCCATTTCTTTTGATTGGCGGCCTCCTGCTACTTAGTGGCTTAGGCGCTGCTCTAGGAGGGGGTAACGGTTTTGTTATATTGCTCCTTGCTGCATTTTTTATAGGCGTTGCTGTTCTTAGAGTTCTTACAACTGAGCTGGCTTTGACTAATAAACGTGTTATTGCTAAAACTGGTTTCATTCGTCGCAATACTGTTGAGTTGCGCTTGGAGAAAGTTGAAGGACTGATGGTTAACCAAGGTATCTTCGGAAGGATCTTGAACTATGGCTCTGTCTTAATTTCTGGTACTGGAGGAATTAAAACGCCTATCCCTTTTATCGCACACCCAACTCAGTTCCGTATGGTCGTTAACGAGTTTCTAGAGAACCCTTCTCAATTTGATTAGTCATAAATAAAGTAGAGCAAAACGAACAATAGTGAGCCATAATCAGATAGCCTAAGCAATAAAACAAGAGCCAGTCAAAAGGCTGTTATCTGATTTAGGCTTATCCACTGTCAAATTTTGCCGAGTCTTTTTCTTCTTTGGTATGTGCTCTCAGAAATACCTAACTCTAACCATGGTTTTAATGATTGCTCTGACGTAGCTACAGGCTTACGTTTAGAAACTTTGCCACCTTTACTTCCCTTAAGTGCCTGACGATAGATAAACTCATTATAGTGATAGGCATCACGTTTCCAGCAGAATTTTGCAATACTTTTGGCAGTAGCTTTAATCTCTGAGTACTGCAACGGCTCTAAAAATATCATATTCACGCTTTGAGCATGTTTAAGCACGGAATGGTACCATTGCTCCCAAGTCTTTCCTCGATGCTCTCTAATCGCAGAATACGCCCAATGACGAACGGTATCGAATAGGGAACAGTTCCTACCAAGACCATATTCTTTCTCTTTGTTTGTTAAAGGTCTGAGATCAACAAAATCCGCTAGATAATTTAACTCATAGGCTTCTTTTGTCCATACTTCAGTACGCCAATGCTCGTGCATCGGGTTTTTGGTGATGAAGTTGGTATATCCGACGTCTGCTCTTGTCTCTCTGACCAACCCTGCTTGTATCTTAGCGAGATAGTCTAAAGCTTTACGGCTGCCATGCTCACTGGTACAAACAGGTGTTTTTAGCTCATAGACGATATGGGCATGTCCATTTTTAGGGTTTTGGCTTGTCCAGCGTGGCGGTGGTAGATATTCTTCTGCCCAACGCATTGCACCATGTTCATGGTCAATATCGAGGCAAATAAAATGGGTCATGCAAGGAGGGTTGTGCTGGATATACCGCATCTTGACGGCAGTTTGCCTAGGACGAACGACTAGATTACCTAAATCGTCAGTACAATAGGGTTTATGAGGGAGATTTTCGTATATTTCAGGAAGTATTAACATCACGCACGCTTGTATTGGTGCGCCTGCTGATATAAAATGTCCATATCGAAAAGTGGGTTTTATATCTGCTGACACAGATTAAAATTCATCTAACCCCCGAAGCCTGCCAGCTTTGGGGGTTAGTCGTTTCTAGCACTTGAGTTTACGCTCTCATTCTTATTTCGTCAATTAGCAATTTTCTCGTAAAGCCACGCCATTTAAGGCTTACATTGCCCTGAAAAGTTGTACCTACGTCCTACTACAATATTTCTACTTGAATTTAAATAAGAATCACTTAGTACATTCTCATTAAGCATCTGTGACAGATAACAATTTATAAAATCACTAAACTGCTAATATTAAACACAAATTTAATGGCTATATTGCTGTTAACCCACATTAATTAGCAGAAAGCTGCTAAACAAGAATCCACTGGTAATTACTTACTATTACAAGAAGATTTTTAGTTGTTAGATTGGTAATTTATATACTACTGAACGATGAAGTTATTAGTTGCTAACCTTGCGTTCGGAAATCATGATTAGCTTTATCAATTCATAATATTCTAAACTTTAGGAAATAGTTTCTAATAATATTGGAGTTCAAAAACAATATATAGAATATGTATACCAAGGATCTTAATTAATGAAAAATCTTACTCTGTCATTACTTGTTGGCGCGACACTTACTATTCCAAGCCTGGCAATGGCCGCCGAACCAATGAACACGGAAGCCACGACTGCAGATACTACGTCTCAAACTCAATACGAAAGCACTGATGATGCAGCTCAAACTCAATACGAAAGCACTGATGATGCAGCTCAAACCCAGTACGAAAGCACTGATGGTACAGCCCAAACTCAGTACGAAAGCACTGATGATGCTAGTGCAGAGCAAGTACAACCATATAACTAGTTCAAATAGTAAAGAGACCTCTGTAGGTATATAGCAAATAGGCTAATTCATAGAAAGCCGCAATACACTAAGAGTCTCAAATAAACTAGCTAAACTAAAAAATGCAGCCATTAGGCTGCATTTTTTAGTTTAGCTAGCGACCCATACTTGGAGATCGTGATCTTATGGGTGTTCTAGCACGCTCAAGTTCTTGCTCTTTGGCTTGTATTAGCTCTCTAACTTGCTCAGCAGCGTGTTTAATTTCTTCACCTCCTCTTGTATTGCCGTCTGCGATCCGGTTATTTTCGCTTGTGACTGCTCTATTTTGCTCTGTACGTTCACTAATTCTCTCAATCCGCTCTCCCACTTCATGGTATCGCTCTCTAATTGCGTCGTAACGCTGTTGAGATAGTCGGGCTGCGCTATCGTACTCTGATACGTCTTCAACTGCTCTACGAGTTGAATCTGTACGTTTCCTAAAGCTAATAACTCGCTTATCAATGATGCCTGCGTCGTTACGTGCTCTTTCCGATATGCGACCCAGCCATTGAACACGTTGGTTTGTTCTGTCATTGAAGTTTGCAACTGCTTGAACAACGTCGGTAAGCGTTCTAACTCTTGCGTCTTCGTCTTTGCCAATTTGTTCAATGATGCGGTCAATTCGGCTATATCCTGGTCTTTCTTGCGTAGCTGCTGCTGTGTGTATCGCTCTTGGTTGTCTAGCATTTGCTCTTGGCGTTTGATCGTGTCCTGCTGTGCTTGTAGGGCTTTTTGTACTTGCTCTAGTAATCTCTTGTCCATGACTTACCTCTGCCCGTAGTTGATGGGCTGATGCTGTATCTGTGTCTGCGGCTTTTGAATGATGTAGGTTGGTTTTGAGAACTTTTTGACTGATACTGCCCCTATGATGATGCCTAGCACCAGTATCGTAAGTGCGACCAAACTGGCTACGATTGCCCATTTCTTCATTTCTGATCTGATGACCTGCGCTATCCTGTCCTCTCGCTGCGCTATAAGCTGCACGATGTGCTGTGTGTAGCTCTCTATCATTGTCTCTGTCTGTTCTGCGAGTTGGTTTAAATCTTGGGTTAAATGGGCTTGGACGTTGCTCATATAGTTTTCGAGGGCGGTACTCATATCGGTTTGATGCTTGGCTAACATCGCGAGCAGCTGCTCGTTGCTCAAGTCGAGGCTTTCCATGCCTTGTTTGATGATAGTCTCGCTTTCTTTTAATTTCGCTGTCATAAAGCTGTTTAGCTGCATCGTAGCGTTCTGTACTTCTTGCTCGATAGTCTTCGCTTGCTGCTGTGACTGTGTTTTGAACTTCTCTGCTAAAGTTAAAATCTCGCTCATATAATCCGCCTGTCAGCCTGATATTTCGTTTCCCTGTTGGGTTCTTGATAGAAATCGCCCTGTCCGTCTCTCGTGCGATCTCAAAGCCACCATCTTTTAGGGCTTGAACAACACCCTCACGATTGGTTATCGCACCCTCAATAATTAATGCATGTAAGCCCTCAGTAATGGCTTGCCTAGTGTCTTTAATATCCCTTGGTAAGTTGTCACGCTGCGCCATTAATCGCTTTTTGGCTGGGTCGCTTGGGTCTGTAAAACCATGCTCA
>NZ_RRYX01000151.1:0-5064 GCF_014861375.1 Psychrobacter sp. FME5
GGGTTTAAAACGCCCAATCAGGTGTTCTATAATATAATTTAGCGTTGCACTTGGTGTGTTAATCTAAGATAAATAACAGAGGCTCTGACTGGCTAAACAAGTAGTATAAATGGCATAAATAGCCAAGGAGCTGCAATGATAAGGCAATTGAGAGTCATTATCAATAAAAATGATAATGATTTTTATTAACTTAGGCAGCTAATTTTGATAAAATCGTCAATAAATGGAAATTAGTGAAGTTTAGTATTGATAATAATTATCGTTTGCATTATTATCAACACCATTCTACGTCAGTTAATAAATATTAGAGTTTTATGAGTTCAACGAATTTAGACGCGCCATCCAATAGACTTAAATTCACGGCCGTCGTTGCCGTCGTAGGATTGCATGCGTTGACAGCTGTAGCCTTAGCAGTGGTTAAGACGCCTGAGATAAAAGAAGAGCCTATACAAGAAACACAACCCATAGAAATAGATCTCATCACACCGCCACAGCCACCAGCAGCCGTTGAACCTGAACAGGAGCCGGCTGAGCCTGTGTCCGCTCCAGAACCAACACCTGAACCAGAACCAACACCTGAACCAGAACCAACACCTGAACCTGAGCCAACACCTGAGCCTGAGCCTGAACCAATACCAGAGCCTGAACCAATACCAGAGCCTGAACCAGAGCCTGAAATTGATCGCACTAAAATCATAGCAGCGCAAGCAGCTCGGAATGAGCAAGCGCAAAGACAGCGAGCTGAAAGAGAAAGAGTCGAAAGAGAAAGGGCAGAAGCTGCAAGAGTGGAAGCAGCAAGAGTGGAAGCAGCAAGAGTGGAAGCAGCAAGAGTGGAAGCAGCAAGAGTGGAAGCAGCAAGAGCAGCGGCTGCAAGAGCAGCGGCTGCAGCTAGCAATACACCAGTGAGCTTCACTGCCAGTAATGCAAACTGGGCATCTCGACCGAGATTCGAGTTTCCTTCACGTGCTGCTCGTAGCGCTCGTTCAGGTGATACTTTCCGAGTGGTATTGAGAATGAGAGTGAACAAACAGGGTGGTATTGATAGCGTATCAGTTGCTACATCGTCAGGTAATGCGGTGGTAGACAGAGAGGCGCAGCGCCAAGCACGTAGCGGCAGGTTCAAGCCATTTACTAAGAATGGTGTACCCGTAGTAGGCAACGTGACATTGCCAGTAAGCTATGAAGTGCCCTAGTAGGCGCGTTTAACTTGTTTTTCAACAATATTTATCCATAACTTTCATGATAGGTCGATTGGCATTTTGCTCAGCGCTATCATGTCACGGCATTAAACACTGCATCAAACATTAAGGAGTCTGATATGGACTTTATGTATTACTGGCAAATTAGCGATATGGTAACGAAGACTTTGTTCTTTTTACTGTTCGCGTTATCTATCATCTCGTGGGTGATTGGCATTCTTCGTGTACTACAAAGTCGCAAACTGGCTGCCAATGTGGCTGATGACTTGAGTCAGCAAATTGCGGCAAAACAGACTGAGCTGAGAGATGTTGATGCCGCTGATCGCCGATTGATCACTGAGCAAGCCTTGCTAAAAAATATTAGCCGTTATCGTTTTTCGAGTGAGCGTGGGCTTCCTATCCTTGGCACGACGGCAGCGATTGCACCGTTTATCGGTTTGTTTGGTACTGTGTGGGGCATTTTTCATGCATTGCACAACATCGGTACGAGTGGGCAAGCTGGCTTAGGTCAAGTAGCGGGGCCAGTTGGTGAGGCGCTTATCATGACAGGTTTGGGTATCGCTGTTGCTATTCCAGCGGTGGTGTTCTATAACCTTGCTGTACGTGTCAACCGCCGTGTGCTGTACCATGCCAACGATAGAGCGCATGACTTATTGTCAGCGTCTACCAAGCAAACGACTACACCGCAACCAGTCGCGGGTACTAGTACTAAGGCGACCACCAAGCCATCTACCAAAACAGATGAGCCGTCAGCTAGCCAGTATCGTGGTTCCGCACCATCAAAGGTGTAATCAGAGCCAGGCGAAAACCGTAGATAAAATAATGATAATGATCAGTGCGTCATTATAAGTTAACAACAGCAAGCTATCTTGCGAATATCCAAACGTATGGACAGTAGTGTCTTGAGGGTGATTATGGCATTTCAATTAGGTGATGATGAAGCGCAAAGTATGAATGAGATGAACCTCATTCCGCTTATCGATATTATGCTGGTATTGATGATTATATTTTTATTGACAGCGACAGTGCTAAATCCGACGGTACCACTGGACCTGCCTAAGACTAGTGCACAGGCCACTCAGACACCGCCAGAAGCCATTCAAGTCAGTATTGATAAAGATGCAGGAATCTTTTGGGACAGTGATCCTATCAGTATGGAAGAGTTGGAAGCACGTTTGCAGCAGCAAAGTGCAGAAGGTAAAGACCCTTCTGTGCAGCTACGCGCTGATAAAGAAGGTAAATATGATACCGTGGCGCAAGTGCTAGCGGCTGCTAGTAACGCAGGATTGACTAAGATAGCTTTCGTCAACGAATAGCTTTTGGGCAAGATTTTAACAGTTAGCAGTGGATGCGACTGCAGTGATGTAAGTATTCTGACCTTGCCATCGTTCACAACAGATGGATGGTTAGTAGTACAAACAAACTGACCAATAAAAAAATAATCAAAATAATAATAAGAAGAACAACTAAAATAATAAAAACTTTCTCCCGCCTCGCTTGGGTCACCTTGTGAGGTTTCCTTTATTTATACCGCTGTACTTATGTGCTTGATATCCAAGAGTCGTATTCGATATCTAAGAGTCTCCCATCTATAAACCTACTTAATACTAAAGCAGACTTTGACCTCTCAAAGATTTAGCCTTCCTTTAAAATATGCCTGATATGCCTACAAATTTTACGTGTTACGTGAAAGAGTCTTACCATCCATAACCAAACGGGCGACGACCGAAATCAAGGCGGCTACGTTTAAAAGGTCCGTATCCATAAGAGTAAGGTAAGCCTAGGTAGTCTAAATCGCGTTGGCGGATGTAATAGTAGCGCCCTTGTGAATAAGCCTCTTCGAGCGCTTCAATGCCTGCTAGTGGGCAGACTGACTGCCAATCATAACCTTCGCGGCCGAGTTTATAGGCATTGAGCTCTGTGCAGTAGTTCTTGAGCCCTTGTTGGCGCCCTTCCTCCCATTTCATACGGTTTGGCATTGTCCCACCGACGCTTGCGCAACTGTTTGCGTAATTACCAAAATAATTACCAGATCGACCACGGATACCGTCAGAGTAGCCAACTTCTTGCCAGTTGCTGGACTGACACTGCTGGGGCGTCAGGCTAGGAGTAGTCGCACAGCCTGATACAGTGAGGACGGCGGCACTCATCAGCGAAAAAGTAATACCAGATCGACTCATAAGGGTTTTCATGACTTTACGGCTCAAGGCAGCAGTTGATGAGTTTTGGTTGAGAGAAAAGTTCATAATAAACCTGCGCGCATCTAGAGTTATGGTTTATCATAGCACTTTTTTATTGTTGATGATTTTTATATATTGTTATTGTGCTTATATTTTTTCAGACATAAGTGGTTGTTATTATTGTATATATAGTATTTTTCAGAAGCGTCCGATGCAGGTGGGTAGCAGACTCAATCGTCAGCTTAGCTTGATTTTTAACGCTTCGAGCTCATTATAAGCACCTATACAGCATTATTCATTCAGGCAAAAGGTCAGGCTATCATGGGAATTACGATTGGCGTTGTCATTGTACTCTTTGTATTAGGGAGTATGATGGCGCTCAAACCAAACGGGGTCGATCAGCGTTTGGATAATCTGCGTATGACAGCGCGTCGTTTGCAGCTCAACCCAAAGCTTGTCACTTGCCCTGACTGGATCAAAGGTAAGGACGATGAGTATGGACGCGGGATGATGGGGCAGTATTGCTTGGTGCTAGATGGTTTGCAGCTGTCGCACACGCGTTATCAGGTGATTGATGGACAGTGGCGTCCAGATCTGGATTTTGTCGATCCGACTCCAGAGGATAGCAAACTCACTATTCCGAGTGCCATCCGTTCTAATCAAAATCAGACCAATACGTCTACTAATAAAACCAATTTTAGTTTGGATAAAACACCGCTAGACTTGCCGTCTAGCATCGAACCCTTTGTAAAAGGTTTATTCACAAAGGCCAATAGCATTGTCATCTATTGGGAAGACATCGCATACGTTCGCCCGTTGAATAACCCCACTTATCATAAACAACAGATTGAACCGGATTTGCTGGTGCTAAAGGAAAATCTAGAAAAGTGGGCGATAAAAATGCAGAAAAATTTGCAAGCTTAGGAAAGCAGTCTTTGATTTATTAAAAGTTAACGTTCAAAGGGATTTGTCTAACGCTGAGTTATTTGCAGTTGACAGTTTAACGCTTAGCAGTGTAACGTCTTTATAACCTTAGATTAACACATGAAGTGCAATACCAAATGCAAGGTGAAAAAAAGACCTAGATGCGCTAGCATCAAAGTTTTTATCCACCGACCAAAGTGAGATTGCAACCATGAGCTATACACATCTAAGCCTAGGTGAACGATACCAGATTTATGCCCTTAAAGGGGCAAAACATAGTATTAAATTTATAGCGAGGGCGTTAAACAGAAGTCCCAGTACCATATCAAGAGAGCTTAGGCGTAATAAAAGCCTACGAGGTTACCGAGCAAAGCATGCTAATAACAAGGCTTGTGACAGACGGGCTAACAACGCCACAACTATTGTGACTGACCTCTGGGCATGGGTGACAGACAAGCTTAAAGAGAACTGGAGTCCTGAGCAAATATCTGGCGTTCATGCTGGTATCAGTCATATGAGCATTTATCGCTATATTTGGCGTGATAAGAGGCAGGGCGGTACATTGTGGCAGTGTCTCAGACGTAAAGGAAAACCATACCGTAAACGCCTAACCGCTGAGACCCGTGGTCGTATCAATGACAGAGTCTCGATTCATGAGCGCCCTTGTATTGTTGAAGAACGCTCACGTATTGGAGATTGGGAAGCCGATACCGTTATCGGTCAGCATCACAAGCAAGCGATTGTAACGCTCGTTGAACGTA
>NZ_RRYX01000152.1:0-5010 GCF_014861375.1 Psychrobacter sp. FME5
ATATCGTTCACCTAGGCTTAGATGTGTATAGTTCATGGTTGCAATCTCACTTTGGTCGGTGGATAAAGACTTTGATGCTAGCGCATCTAGGTCTTTTTTTCACCTCGCATTTGGTATTGCACTTCATGTGTTAATCTAAGTTTTAAAAGCTCTAATCAAAGTTGCTTGGCTTTCTGAACTTGTAAACAAGTATAGCAACAATTAGCATTTCATCTGTTGAGGATGTAGACGTGCTTTGTGAGTTTATGCTAACCAAGCTTGCACTAATCTCTCAAAAACCCACGTAAACCCCTGATTTTAAATAATTATTTCAAAATGTTTCATAACTAGCTTTGTTTCCCCATTATTACATAATTTGTTACAATTGCAGAATACTTTAATTGAGAAGTAGCTAACTCTTATTATTTTATTCTACAAGATGACGATTTATTTAACAACGCTATTATTAAATACAACTAACACAACCAATCCATAGGTTATATCTTACTAAATAATAAATTCATAAAATAACGCCTACTTACAATAACCTACCTGTAAATCGCCTCAAACCTTTATACCATGCTGATAAATAACTAAAAATTCAAAATATTCATAAGTAAAACTACCCACGAAAAATATATATAAATAAAATGAGAGAAGTTATGGAAGAGTCAGGCTTGATGATCGGGCATTTTGAACCACTGCATCTAGGGCAGATGCGCAGTATATTGGACGCAGCAGGACAAGCAAAAACACTCAATATCGTCATTATGGCACACCCTGCTCCGCACCCAGATTTCAACATCACCTTGCAAGATAAAGCGCGTTGGCTACAGATGGCATGTGCCGATTTACCTTTTATCCATATTCATATCACTGATGAGATTGAGCTACCGTTGCATGAGGACTTTAATGAAGTAACAATTGATATCCCAGCCAGCAATGCCAAATTACAACGTTTGATGGAAGCGCTAAAACTGCCAGCTGAGACGGTATTGTTTGTCGCAGAAAACCACCCATTAGCGGACAGTACTATCCAAGAACAGCTACTACTGCCAGTCGTCACTACCCCGCTACAGACTGAGTTTGATTCTTATGCTATTGCCCGTAACCCAGTAGTGCATTGGCCGGCAATCCACCCACATGCACGTCCTGATTACACTAAAACAGTGGCTATTGTAGGTGGCGAAAGCTCAGGGAAGACAACTCTAGTACATAAACTTGCCAACTATTATGGTGCCAGCTTTGCACTTGAAATGGGAAGACTATATGTCGGCACAGACTTGGGCGGTAGTGAGATTGGGCTACAATATAGTGATTACGGACCCATTGCCCTGAATCATGCTCAGGCTATTCGCGATGCCAAGGCCAAAGCAACCGCGCCTGTTACTATCGTTGATACCGACTTTGTGACCACACAAGCATTCTGTGAAGAGTACGAAGGGCTGACCCATCCCTTCGTCACGGCCTGTATCGATGAGTTTCGTCTCGACCATACAATTATGCTGGACAATAATACACCGTGGGTTGCCGATGGTATGCGCTCATTAGGCACGCCTGAGGCACGTGGGCGGTTTGAGCAACGGTTATTAGATATCTTTACTCAACACAATATTGAACCACATATGGTTGATAAACCTGACTACGATGCGCGCTATCAGCAAGCACTGTTATTTATCGACCAAGCTATTTATGGCAAAAAACCGTAAAGTAATTAGGGCGTGTCCTCAATAAACTCAATAATAATAAATTTATAATAACGCTATTTTTAATAGTAATTTTATAACAATAAACTTTTATCAGTATGTTTTTAATGACGTTTTTTGATGAGCAGAGCGTTGTTATTGATATGCGTTTTTAGGGAAAAAAACAATGCGTATTCAGCTATTGGACAATATCACTGGAAAATGGGCGATGCAATGGATTATTACTTGGTTCATTTGTGGGGTGATTGCGTTGTCTGCAGGCTTTTGGCTAACCACAGAGCATACCACTCTCGATTGGTTTTATTTGGCGGTATCCTTTATTGGCCTGATTTGTGTGGTGTCACTGTCATTCCGCAAAAACGTCATGGGTAATGGCTTTGGCATGGGCGCAACCGCTGGTGAAGTCGTGGTACAGGCAACATCTGGCGCAGTTGGTTTGATGCTAGCGCCACTTTTTAACTTTTTTACCCATGTTTACGGTATTTTTTATTGGTCAAAACACACTGACCTTGACGGTGATATGGTACCCAAATCTGCCAGCAAAGCCGTTTGGTTGATTACAGCAGCGTTTATTGTGATTGGTCTCGCCCTCTTTCCAGTGGTGAATGATTTACTAGCAAGCTACGGCTATGCGGTGGTTGAAGACGACAACAGTAAGTTTTTAGGGTTGATCTCTTTCTTTTGGATCAACGTCATCGCGTTTGTGCTTTCTATCACCGCACAAGCGGCAATGATTCTACGTTATTCATTTAACTGGTGGTTATGGATTATCGTCAACTTCGTCTGGCTGATCGTCAACCTCATGTCTGGCAACTATATCTTTGCTATTCAAACCATGATTTATCAAGTGAACTCTTTTATCGGTCTTTACGAATGGCATCGCAGCGAGCAAGATGCTATGAAATTGCCAACACCCACGCGATAATGAATGACGACGACAACTCGTGTTACAGCTGAAAAATAATGCATATAAGAGTGAAAGGATAAGAAGGCTTGACTGTGCGGTTTACCAGATAAAATGGCAGGTTACATAAATTAGTGCTACAACTAGTAGTAAGTAGTTCTAATTAACTATTGTATTTAACTACTATTATTAGTTAGTCAGTCAGTCATTCATTCATTTGCTAACAAGGAGGTTAGTATGTCTCGTACTCAGCAAAAGCATCTGTCTAAACGCACGCTTGAGCAATGGCTCAGCGAATACTCTGTCAGTCACCAAAACCTAGTCAATAAAAAAATCCATTGGCTATGCGTTCCTACCATTTTTGTCAGTCTATTAGGTATGGGGATGTCGCTGTCGGTTTGGTTTACCTTGGTGCTTAGCGCATTGGTACTATTGTTTTATATGCGCTTATCAACGCCGCTGTTTTTAGCAATGGGTATGTTTATCCTTATTTGCCTTTCAGTGATGGCATTATTGCCTTGGGGCTTTAAAATTTGGGCGGCTGTCTTTGTGGTTGCTTGGATTGGACAGTTTGTCGGTCATAAAATCGAAGGTAAAAAGCCTTCTTTCTTTGAAGATTTACAATTCTTATTAATCGGTCCAGCATGGGTGGCAAACAGCCTTATGGGACATAAAAACAGCTAAAGTATGATACGCCCTAGCTCTGCCATTAACACGTCACTATTTAAAATAGACAAAAAAGCGCTACTTAATACTTGATTAAATAGCGCTTTTTTTGTTAATTGCATATCGTTAATTATATAGTGCTGATTTTTTAGAAAAATAATCTATTTTCCGATAGTGCTATTTTCTATTGATTTAGCGTTTGCACACCACCGCCATTAACGAAGATAGTTTGTCCACTTACCCATTCCGATATTGGTGAAGCAAAGTATAGCATCGCACCAGCAATGTCATCGGCCTCGCCTAAACGATTGATTGGCGTATGTGAGAGCATTTTCTTTTCAATCTCTGGTGTCAGTACTGTTTTTAGCGCGTCAGTACGAGTAGCTCCTGGGCCTACTGCATTAATACGTACTTCAGGACCAAAATCATGCGCTAAGTCTGCAACTATGTGATTAACGGCCGCTTTTGAACCTCCATAACCACTCATGTTTGGCTCTTTATCAATACTTGACATAGAAGTGGTAAATACAATTGAACCATAGCCTGATTCTTTCATGTGCGGTACACATAACTGACATAGACGCCAACCACTAAAAACATTGAGCTCAAAATCACGACGGATATCATCGACTGAAATTTTGAATGGGTTCTCTTTACCGCCGCCACCGCCACCAGCGTTATTAATTAGAATGTTAATACTACCCAATTCAGCCACTACTTTTTCTACCATGGCGACCAAATCTTCATCTTTTAAGATATTACATTCGACGGCCAAACCTTTTACGCCATACGCTTCAATATCTTTTACCGCCGCTTTGGCGTCTTCCAATTTCAGATCAGCGATAGCGATGTTTGCCCCAGCTTGTGCCAAGCGTAATGCCGTTGCTTTACCAATCCCGTTTGCACCGCCGGTAACAATGGCAGTTTTTCCAGAGAGGTCAAATAATTCGTTAAATTCTTTATGTTTAAACTCTTGCATCTTGAATCCTTATAATAATTATTAATTAATAAGCTTATTGATTTGTTAGTGGTTAATTCCTCAGTAAGGCTCATTTGTTGTCTATAATTTAAAATGACACCCATTATGTCTAAATACTTAATAAGTATGCACGGTTAAAATCAAATGAATGTGTCAAATCATCCATATTTTGTAACGCTGGTTTGAGCTAATTTTATTAAACTTTAGGCATAAAAAAAGCCCCACAATGAAGTGAGGCTTTAGTGCTTTTTCAAGCCATATTTGGAGCGGGAAAAGAGATTCGAACTCTCGACCCCAACCTTGGCAAGGTTATGCTCTACCACTGAGCTATTCCCGCTTAAATCAATTCGTAAGTTTTAACTACTACGTCTCGATAGGCTGGCTATTTTAGCAAATATTCTGTGCGTGTCAATAGCTTTTTTTAATTTCCTAAAAAACATTACTACCTTTTGCCTTGTATTCAGAAAAAAACTCCGCTAGTTGCTTGATTTTATGGTTTATTCTAACAATCTAGCCAGCAGAAATTATTTTAAACAAATAACCTATTTTTATACTTCTTGCCCTATTCCCTTTTATTAGAGAGGTGAATCTCTGTTAAGTCTTAGCTTTCTATAGCTGATAGCAGCTCATAGGCCGTTCTAAATAAAACCGATACACTGATCGATACACTGGTAACCACGTGCTACTGTTATCGGTTTTGAAGCAAATCAACTATATAGAAACCCCACTCTCAACATCGAAAGTGATTGAAAAAAGAAGAGCATCTCACTAATCTA
>NZ_RRYX01000153.1:0-4956 GCF_014861375.1 Psychrobacter sp. FME5
ATGATAAGCTTAAAGCCAGCTATGAGGCTGCCGTAATTCTCGCTTGTGTCTTTATCTGGCTGCCGCTGATTTGAATTCTATACAGCCCCTATAACATATAATAACTTTTCAACGCATGTGATTATCCGAACGAAATACAAAAGTCGCGATTAATTTGTAAAAAAATCAATACCCTAACGTTTTTAAGGGCATTGAATCATGCTTTAGTCCACTGTTTTTTAAGCTTATTTATCACTGCTAATATTTTAATGGTAATGAGCTATTATAGTCAGGTCCATATAAAAGAGACACTTATAGTCAGTTCTAAATAAAATCGACACGTCAATAATCCCGTGCTACTGGTGCTAATTTTTCTTGCTTGCTGTTCGCAGGCGTGACAGAGGCGGCGAAAAATTTACTCCAGTAGCACTCGTATCAGTTTTAAAGTGAATCAGCTATAGTATAGTATAGTGTGGTGTATTCATTTTATTCAGTATCGACTATGTTTACTAATAAAGCTTTGTTTTAGTTAAATAGAAGTTTTATTAAACACGATTAAATGGAAAGCGCCGTGATAAAGATAGGCACCCAAACGGCGGTTACTAGACCATTCACCGCCAAGCCAAATGCCGCATAACGACCAGCGGTATGACTGATTTGCCAGGCTTCTACCGTACCAAATGCATGAGCGGCCAAGCCAAGCGCCAACCCTTTGGCGCGATCATCATCGATACCGCGAAACATAAAGCGCGCCAACGTACCACCAATAATTCCTGAGACAATAATAATTAGGTTTGCCATAGCCAGAGGTGCTTTAATTAAATCTGCGATACTCAACCCAATCGGTGTGGTCACCGAACGAGTAGCAAAAGCAAGTATGGTGTCGTGGCTGAGTGAAAATACATACGCCAATGACATCGGTAGCAACGCCCCAACCAAACTGGCCAGCATGACAATCATCGTCAGTTTTTTGACCGGCAAGCCTTTAAAGTTCATGGCTGCCAATGGCACAGCCAACAGTACAGTAACGTAGCCTAACAGGTGGTCAAATACCGGTTTGGCCGCACTATAATAATGATTGTAATCCCATTGCAAAATAAACAAAAACAATAGCACCAAAGCCAGTGCAGTAATCACCATAGGCAACCATGAGAGCTTGCGCGCCAGTATGCGAGCTATCACGTGTGCTACTAAGGTTAATAATATCGCAGCAAGGGTGGTCATAAACATACTATCAAAACTCATCATATTCCTTTAACCACGCAGCTCAAAGCTGGCCCTTGTGCTCGTTGATAGTGCTGTCTCTGTCAGTGTCTATTTCACGATTTAACCAGCGATTAGATAAAATCGCCAGACCCCAAAGTGGGATAAGTGTACTGATAATCATGGTCAGCATCGCCCCCCACAGCTCATCACCTAGCGCAAATAGTAGCAAACCTGCGCCTGCAGAGACTGGTAAAAAGGCAAAGCCGCTATCGACCAATAAGGTATTACTGGCTTGAGTGAGCCAGTTGGGTAGCCCTTTAAGCAGTCGCCACGTGATCAAAATAATAAACATCACGATTAACCCAACGATATTGGCGGCTTTTTCGATACCTGCCCACTGACAGACAATAACGGCGGCTTCACGAACAAAAACAATCATGGCTAAGGTTAAGATTAACGCCAACCATAGAGGTATATTGGGGGAATGAGTAGACTTCATAAGTAATTTTGGCCACGTCATGTATAAATAGGAGGGTGAGAGCATATATCCTCACGAATGCCATATAAAAGTGATTATATATAGAATCAGCAAACTAATAAAGTGTATAGAATAATTGGGCTTGCTGCCATTTTTAGCCTATTTAGATACAATTGCTTGAATTGAGGACACGCCCTAGCATACAAAAAAGGACGGTATCGCTTGATATCGTCCTTTAGCTATTAAATAAAGTACGTTAAATACATGATTTAGGTTTCTGAATCGAGCGATTTTTCTGCTGTCGAATTCAATGCTTCAAATTCCGCAAAGGCTTTTTCTTCGGCTTCGGTCATTGTCTGCTGTTCATCCTCATCAGGCTTTTCGAACTCTTCAAGTACTGGCATTAGCAACGTTGCTTGCGCCAGTGGCAAGACATCTGAAGGCTCAAGATTGGCTTGGCCAAGTAGCTGTTTGAGCCTTTCGCTTGGCAAACGAATGGTTAAGCATTCATGGCCGCTATCGTCGTAGCTTTCTTCTAAGATAACGCCTAACTCGTATAGCGTGTTTTTAAATTGACCAGCATTGTAAGGTAGGGTCAAATCAAACGTCGTCAGTGCGCCAGTTAATAGCTGCTGTACGGCAAGTGATAGCTCCTCCATCCCTAGATTTTCGCGAGAGGAGACATACACTCGATTGGGTTGGCCTTCGCTAGCGTAGCCAATATGAGCAGGCTCATCGGTCAAATCAATTTTGTTATAAATATTGAGCACTGGCACATCGTTGTCGATTTCAGCCAGCACGTCTTTGACCGCTTGAATTTGCTCATGCATATCTTCGCTACTAGAATCGATAACGTGCAACAATAAATCCGCCTCTAGTGTCTCTTCTAACGTCGCATGAAACGATTCTACCAACTCATGCGGTAGATGACGTACAAAACCTACGGTATCAACCAAAACAACGCGACCAACACCTTGCCAGTCTAGGCGACGTAAGGTCGGATCAAGCGTGGCAAACAGTTTGTCCGCAGCGTAGATGTTTTCATCGACCAAACGATTGAAAAGAGTGGATTTACCCGCGTTGGTATAACCGACGAGCGAAATAGTTGGTACGTCTGACTTTTGACGACGTGCGCGACCTTGGGCACGCGTTTGGCGTACCTTTTCTAGTTTGTTCTTTAGCTGATTGACGCGCGTCTGTAATAAGCGACGATCCGTTTCAAGCTGAGTTTCACCCGGCCCACGCAGACCGATACCGCCTTTTTGGCGTTCTAAATGCGTCCAACCACGTACCAAGCGAGTCGATAGATGGTTAAGCTGTGCCAGCTCCACTTGTAGCTTACCTTCGTAGGTACGAGCACGCTGCGCAAAAATATCTAAAATTAAGCCGGTACGATCAAGGACGCGACATTTTACCAGAGCTTCGATATTACGCTCTTGGGAGGGCGATAAGCTGTGGTTAAAAAGGACGATATCAGCGTCGTGTTCGCGTACCAATTCTGCGATCTCTTCTGCCTTTCCGCTACCGACGAAGTATTTGGCGTCGGGACGTGAGCGCGCGCCTGTGACCAGTGCTAAGCGGTCTGCGCCTGCTGAGTCTGCCAATAGTTCAAACTCGCTAAGATCGTCAGGGTCTTGAATTTGGTGGATGTCTAAATGTACTATAATGGCGCGTTCGCCACCTTCATGTCTTTCAAAATAATCCAAAGAGTATCACCTATTTAATAAAGTAGATATATCGCTATTATCAATTGAGTAAACGCCTTAGTAAACGTCGAAATAGCATTTATACGACCATATATATGTGGTCTTATCGCTTGATATTAAAGCGTATCCGCTCAATTAGCGATGCTTTTATGTTACAGAGATAATTATTAAAAGCAAACATCGCAGTAGCACTGCCTATTTTTTGTCGTTGTTCGACCATATAGATACATTAAGACTATAACTCAGTGAACAAATCGTCACTGAGTTAATAAATTTTGTTATACTCATGGCCTTTGTTTACGATATATAATCATAAGTTTTTTAACCAATAAGTTTTTAACCACGAGGGGCACAGATGAGCCAATCTAAGTCAGGCTTTTCACTCAAACAGCAATTGGGACGCGGCAAACAGATTGCTGGCATGACCACCACCATCGCTGGCGGACTGCGTGCCGCCCAACGTATTGGAGCATTTAAGCAACCGCCGCGCGAAACACTACCACGCTATATCCAAGCCTTTTGCCGCAAGATGGCAGGCTCTTTTGGCGTAAAGGTTATCGCAGTCGAGCGGGTAGAGCAACATCATGGTTTATGGGTATCTAATCATGTGTCATGGATGGATATTCCGGTAGTGGGTACGCTGAGCCCTGCTTTTTTCTTATCCAAAGCTGAAATTGGTGAATGGCCGGTATTTGGTAAATTGGCTCATGCAGCAGGCACCGTATTTATCGAGCGAGGTTCCGGTGATGCAGGTTCGGTCGCGACGCAAATCGCCAACTTCTTAACCAAAGGTTTCTCGGTCATATTCTTCCCTGAGGCGACCACTACCGATGGTAAAAGAATCAAGCGTATTCATGGTACCTTGTTACAAGCGGCGATAGATGCTGACGTTCCTGTACGGCCGCTGGTGATTGCTTATGTCAATAAAGATGGCACACTAAGTGAAGAACTGCCTTATTATGGTAAACTAACGATGAAAGATAGCTTAAAAAAGGTGCTTGATAGTAAAGACGTCACCGCTTATGTCTTGCCACTGGCATCGATAGACCCCAAAGGCTTAAATAAAAGTCAGTTGACTGATTTATTGCAGACACGTATGCAAGAAGGTTTGGCTGAGCTACATGCGCGAGTATTAACGAAATTAATTAAAGCGTAATATAGTCAGTGAGAAGTAATATCGCTACATCATGCACTGCAGGTACCGTTTTTTCTTGCTTGCTGTGCCTACGCAGACAGAGGCTGCAAAAAAACTATACCCGCAGTATCGTAGCGTTTTTAAAGTCTTAGATTAACACACCAAGTGCAACGCTAATTAATATTATAGAACGCCTGCATAGGCGTTTTAAACCCTAAGCGTTTTCTTGGTCTGTTGTTTAGTTTATTCTCAATGTCCTGTATCTCATTATCAGAGACTTGTCTAAAGTCACAACCCTTAGGCAAGAACTCTCTGATTAAGCCGTTGGTATTCTCGTTGGTTCCTCGCTGCCATGACGCATAAGCATCGGCAAAGAAGAAGGAAGTAAAGAGCTTTCGTTTCACCTTCTTATGCTGAGCAAACTCTTTACCATTGTCAGAGGTAATGGTCTT
>NZ_RRYX01000154.1:0-4846 GCF_014861375.1 Psychrobacter sp. FME5
TTCTTCTTTGCCGATGCTTATGCGTCATGGCAGCGAGGAACCAACGAGAATACTAACGGCTTAATCAGAGAGTTCTTGCCTAAGGGTTGTGACTTTAGACAAGTCTCTGATAATGAGATACAGGACATTGAGAATAAACTAAACAACAGACCAAGAAAACGCTTAGGGTTTAAAACGCCCAATCAGGTGTTCTATAATATAATTTAGCGTTGCACTTGGTGTGTTAATCTAAGAAATAAAGCATAAAAATAAAAGCAAAATAAATATCAATAATTGCAAAAGCAATAACTATAAAAGACAATAACTATAAAAGAGAGGTATTTGATTTGGCTAAGTTAGCAAAATTACATCGCTCGCAGAATCATCGTATGATAGCAGGCGTGATGGGGGGCATAGCAGAATATGTCGGCTGGTCACCAACTTGGGTTAGAGTGCTATTCGTCATTATCTCCTCGTTGAGTGCGGCCGTACCCGGTATTTTAATCTATATCATCTTATGGATAATCATGCCAAAAGCAAGTAGCCAGTCTTATCAATGATAATAAATGATAAATTTATAGTAGTCTGTTCAGCAGTAGAGATTTACAAATTGCAGTACCTTAAAAAATAAAAAGCCTGATAAATCAGGATAATAGAGATATACTTTTCCTCCTGCCCAGATGCTCACGCATTTGGGTATTTTTTTATTCATGGCTTTGAACGCCTTTATCAATATAATACCATTCACAAAAATTAGAGTAGCAAGGAAAACGAGTGCAAGTACAACGCGTTGTAGACTAAACAAGTTTGACATAACTTATTAATGGAAGCTTCTTAATATAGCAGACTCACTTTACAGCTAGTAGCCGGTTATTATAACCGTATCGCTTTTATTCTGAACCGATGATAGCTAAGTCCCAAAGCCAAGCATTTCTATCTGCGACGTAAATTTAGTTACGGTAAATATAGATAAAATAGTCAATTTTTAGTAAGGTGAGCAGGCAAATAGCCTCGTTGCCAAATGGGCTATACGAGCGCTATCAAAGATTTATTTAATCATACTCATTCACAGTGGTTTTACTATGACAACCGAAGCAAAAAATTCGATGATACAAGACAAAGACCCTCAGCCGATGACTTTTCAGGATTTAATCCTAACCCTACAAAGCTATTGGGCTGATAAGGGCTGTGTCATCTTGCAGCCTTATGATATGGAAGTTGGCGCGGGTACCTTCCACACAGCGACTTTTCTACGTTCATTAGGTCCTGAGCGCTGGAATGCCGCTTACGTGCAGCCATCACGTCGTCCAACGGATGGCCGCTACGGTGACAACCCAAACCGCTTACAACATTATTATCAATTCCAAGTGGTGCTAAAACCCAATCCACCTAATATCCAAGAGTTGTATTTAGGCTCACTTAAAGCCATAGGTATCGATCCGCTGGTACATGATGTGCGTTTTGTTGAAGATAACTGGGAGTCACCAACGCTTGGCGCATGGGGACTGGGTTGGGAGATTTGGCTAAACGGTATGGAAGTGACGCAGTTTACCTACTTCCAGCAAGTGGGCGGTATCGAATGTTTTCCTGTCACGGGCGAGATTACCTACGGACTTGAGCGCTTGGCCATGTATGTGCAAGGTGTCGATAGCGTTTATGATTTGGTTTGGGCCGACGGTGAGTTTGGTCGTGTCACTTATGGCGATGTCTTTCATCAAAACGAAGTTGAGCAGTCGACCTATAATTTTGAACACGCCGATGTGCCGATGATGGGTCAGATGTTTGACTTTTACGAGCAACAAGCAGACAAATTAGCTGCTGAGGGTCTACCACTACCAGCATACGAGATGGTGTTAAAAGCTTCACATGCCTTCAATTTACTTGATGCGCGTGGTGCAATTTCCGTCACTGAACGTCAGCGTTTTATCCTACGGGTACGTACGCTGGCGCGCAAAGTTGCGTTGGGTTATGTTGAAGCACGCGCCAAGCTAGGCTTTCCACTGGCGGATGAGGCGCATCGTCAAGCAGCACTTGATAAGTTTTTGCCAAAAGAATTGGTTGAGAATACAGACACTGACCATTCTACCGATACTAACCAAACGACTAATAATAAATAGGAGCATCCCATGAGTACTATTCTATTTGAACTGGGGTGTGAAGAGCTGCCTCCAAAGAGCCTAAAACCTTTACGTGATGCGCTACAAAAAAGTGTCACTGAGCAATTAAATGAAGCTGATATTAGTTTCGATAGTATCAAAGCCTTTGCCGCACCGCGTCGTTTGGCGCTGCAAATTCAAGGTATTAGCGACAAGCAGCCGGACCGCAGCGAGCAGAAACGCGGCCCTGCGATTAAAGCGGCATTTGATGCGGATGGTAATCCAACGCGCGCCGCGATGGGTTTTGCCAAAGGCTTGGGGGTTGACGCTAGTGAGCTGATGACCATTAACACCGATAAAGGTGATTATGTTGGTTATGAGCAAACCATTCATGGTCAAGCGACGACTGAGCTGCTGCCGGCTATTTTTCAGACCGCGCTTGATAATCTACCGATTGCTAAGCGTATGCGTTCGGGTACGAGCCGCAATGAATTTGTGCGTCCGGTACAGTGGGTCGTATTGATGCAAGATAGTGCGGTGATTGATGCCACTATCCAAGGTCATCAAACTGGTATGCAAACCCGTGGTCATCGCTTCCATAGCCCTGATTACCATGACATTGCTCATGCCAATGATTATGAACAGCTGCTTGATGGTTTAAAAGTGGTGGCGGACTTTGACAAGCGTCAAATGCTGATTAAAAACCAAGTCAAGGCTTTAGCAGATGAAGTTAGTGCTGATGCAATCGTGCCGCAATATCTATTAGATGAAGTCACAGCATTGGTTGATTTCCCCATTGCATTGCGAGCAAGCTTTGAGCCGCGCTTTTTACAAGTACCGCAAGAAGCGCTTATCTCAACCATGCAAGCGGATCAAAAGTACTTTTGCTTGACCGATAAAGCAGGCACATTGCAGCCTTACTTCATTTTTATTACCAATATTGAGTCTAAAGATCCCAATCAAATCATAGAAGGTAATGAAAAGGTTGTGCGTCCACGCTTAGCGGATGCAGAGTTTTTCTTCTTACAAGACCAAAAGCAGCCATTATTTGCGCTAACAGAAAGCCTGAAAACCCGTGTATTCCAAGATACATTGGGTACGATTTGGGAGAAGTCTGAACGTATTGCCAAGCTTGCCGCTTTTATTGCTGCCTTAATGCAGCAACAAGGTCATGATATTAGTATTGATGAAACGGTACGGGCTGGTATTTTGTCTAAGGCAGACTTGGCAAGCTCACTGGTTGGTGAGTATCCTGAGTTGCAGGGTGTTGCTGGGACCTATTATGCTCGCTTAAATGACGAGCCAGAAGCGGTAGCAGCAAGTATAGAAGAGCAGTATCTACCCAAATTCAGTGGTGATATCTTGCCGAAGACAGCTGTCGGTATTTGCTTGGCGCTGGCCGATCGCTTAGATACGCTAGTGGGTATTTTCGCCATCGATCAAGCGCCAACGGGTTCAAAGGATCCGTTTAGCTTACGTCGTTCTGCCATTGGTATTTTGCGTATTTTAATCGAGAAGCAGTTGCCGATTAACTTGGTGGCTTTGGTTGAGCAAGCGATTAAAAACTATAGCACTGCCGATGATAGCAAGATTACCAAAATGGGTGATACCTTTACCCAAGTGATGGCGTTTTTAAATTCGCGCTATCGGGCCATGTATACTGAGCAAGGTGTCAGCGTCGATACCATTCAAGCAGTACAAGCGATTCATCCGCATATGCCACTCGATTTTGATCAGCGTATTCGTGCGGTACAAACGTTTAGTGAGTTGCCACAAGCCGAAAAACTGTCTGATTCTAACAAGCGTGTTGCCAATATTTTAGCTAAGTCTGAAGTGAGTGTCGCTGATGAGGTCAATGAGGCGATATTGTCTGAGCCTGCTGAGAAAAACCTGTATAGCAGCGTTCTGC
Source organism: Psychrobacter sp. FME5 (assembly GCF_014861375.1). Classification (NCBI taxonomy): domain Bacteria; kingdom Pseudomonadati; phylum Pseudomonadota; class Gammaproteobacteria; order Moraxellales; family Moraxellaceae; genus Psychrobacter; species Psychrobacter sp. FME5. The sequence continues at coordinate 3,985 of NZ_RRYX01000154.1, forward strand.
AAGCACAAACCGCTGTTGAGCCTTTACTCGAACAGGCTGACTATACGCAAGTATTGCAAACCTTGGTCAGTTTAGATGAACCATTGACAGCGTTTTTCGCTGATGTAATGGTTAATAGTGAAGACGCAGCACTCAAAGCCAATCGCTTGGCGCTACTTAAACAGGTTCGTGCTTTATTCTTGACCGTCGCTGATATTAGTGAGCTACAGTTATAGTGCTATCAGCATCAATAATTTACTGCCAATTTGATTGTTAAGTAATTTTGGTTTTTAGATAATAAGACTGGCTCACCGTAGCCAGTTTTTTATGTGCGTATTATGAATGGTTCAGTTTATAATGTCTTAAGTCATATTAGAGGGAGCACTGCCGTGTTAGCTGTTATCATTATAATTATCATTATTTGGATTGTGATGTGGGGGTTTTATAAGTTTATGTACCCGCGCGCGCCAAAAAGTATGATGCCAAAAAAAGGTGATGTGATCACACCGCGCCAGTGTGATTTTTGTGGCAATAGCCTGGCTGAGTATCGCGGTGTGCTTGAGACTAATCCTAGCTTAGCGACAGAGGCAGAGAGTGAAAGCAATAGCAACATTAACGCCAATAAAGAGCTGTTCTTTTGCAATTATGAGCATCAAGCAGATTTTCATGCAGGCGAGACGTATAAACCAGACCTCTAAATACATTATGTATTATTGATGCTTAAAAATAAGCGCTTAGTTCTGGTGAGCTAAGCGTTTATCTGTTCCATACGCCATAATAACGGAGCGGGTCTATTTTATTTGGTATCGACTAAGTCATTATTGATTTAGGCTCTGTTTTAATAGTGTGTTGATATAACTTATTGATAAATGATATAATGACT
>NZ_RRYX01000155.1:0-4792 GCF_014861375.1 Psychrobacter sp. FME5
AAGACCATTACCTCTGACAATGGTAAAGAGTTTGCTCAGCATAAGAAGGTGAAACGAAAGCTCTTTACTTCCTTCTTCTTTGCCGATGCTTATGCGTCATGGCAGCGAGGAACCAACGAGAATACCAACGGATTAATCAGAGAGTTCTTGCCTAAGGGTTGTGACTTTAGACAAGTCTCTGATAATGAGATACAGGACATTGAGAATAAACTAAACAACAGACCAAGAAAACGCTTAGGGTTTAAAACGCCCAATCAGGTGTTCTATAATATAATTTAGCGTTGCACTTGGTGTGTTAATCTAAGACTGATATAATAGTCGTCATGCTGACTGCGCAGTGAACGCTTTTCAGGGCAGCACTCCATGTCTTTAGCACGGTAATAGGTTGACGGGGCAATCGGTAGTACTCTACAGATGGCTAGGGCCCCGTATTCTAGCTTGTTATTATCAATAAATTTGACCATTACTTGAGTGGACGGTCGAGCTCCGCCTGGGCGAAAAAAGCGGCAGCCTTGCGTATAATTTCATTGGCTTGCTTTAGTTCTTTGTTCTCACGTTCAAGATCTTTGATACGCTGCTCTTGGCTTTGAGCTTGTAATGATGCAGGGATAGTTTGGTCTATGTGCTTTTTATGCCATGATCGCAGGGTCTCAGGCGTGCAGCCAATCTTAGGAGCAATGGCTTGAATGGCTGATCATGTAGAGGGATAGTCGCTTAATGCTTCAATCAGCATGCGAACGGCTCTTTCTTTAATTTCGGGAGTGTAGTTTCGTGTTTTCATTGTCGTATTCTCTCAGAATATTAAGTCTCCGACAATCCCGGGGTGGTTCAAAACCTCTTATTAGGTGTCCTAAATTAGTTGACCACTACAAGCATAGCTCACCTAAGCCTAAAGTCATGAGTGCGCTTGGTAGAAAGTGATTTATTAGCGAATAGAAAAAGGCTCCCAAAAGGGAGCCTTTTTTATGATATGTACGTTGCCTAAAGCAATAGAGGTATTAAGCTGTGCAATCTAAAGGAGCTTATTTACGCCAAAGACCTTTAATAGACTCCCAATACTCTGAAAAAATAGAGTCATTACGCTTAGCCTGTTCCTGACTGTTTAGATGGGTAGGTGGCAAGATATGCTCATAATAGGTATCTTTTAAGAGCTTACGTAATAAGCCTTCTCCAATAAATCCTTTACCATCATTTAACGTATTTGCCGCACGTAATAAGTGACGAATGTCATATTGAGATGGGTCTATATCAGGTACCTGTTTTTTTATATCAAGTAGACTATATACCGCAACTCTAGCCGTACGAACGGAGCTTTCGACGGTGAATACCACATCGTTTTTAGTTTCGACAAACTGTCCTACTAAGCCTAGATTAGTACAACCTTGCGGTACAATTTCAGGACGGTCGCCCTGCGCACGTACCATGAACTGTGAGGTAATATATGGCATATAGGTAGATTTAACAATGGTATTGTCAACCACGCCGTCTAACCCATCGATAATACCAAGGTGATGGCAAAGCTCTGCTAAAATCTCATTACCTGTACATTCTGGCATTGGTTTCTTAATATAATTGCCATCTTTATCCATCAGCAAACTATACACCCAAAGTACTAAGGTGTCCTTTGGTTGATCAGGGAAATGCGGCTGACGGTTACAAGTAAAGCTCATTACCCAGTTAGAATCGGTAAAGGTGACGATACCACCTGTCGCTGTTTTACCTGAGTATGGATCATTAACAGACAGCTCTTTAACCTTATCTACCAATGCAGAAGGCTTACAAGTCAGTGTGGCTGACATCCATGCAGACTCATTCACATTACCATTGAATTTTCCAGGATGACCAAAGACGCTGGACTTATGAGCAAGATTGTTCCAAAGCGTCCAACCTTTTGATTGCCCTTGATTGTCTAACATAGCATCTAGGTTTGGCGCAGAATCGTTATCACCATATCGTGTATCATCAGTCATTGTGCCTGTGGTTGCTACTACATAATCATTCTCTGTAATAGTAATACGGGTAGGCTTACCACCTACTTCTGCAATGATGGCTTTGACCGTTTTGGTTGGCTCATTAGCTGAACCCTTAACAGATTCATGGTCATCAGCTTGATTAAACTCAATATCTAAATCCGTCACCGAAGTATCGTATTGGAATTTAACCCCTTTTTCGATGAGATAGTTACGTAGCGGTACGATAAACCCATCATATTGATTGTATTTTGGAAATACTAGCATCGACATATTATGCAGACCATCTAAGTCATGCAAAAAGCGGTGCATATATAGTTTTAACTCAAGCAAGCTGTGCCATTTTTCAAAGGCAAACATGGTGCTCCAAAGTATCCAGAAGTTACTTTCAAAGAAGCTGTCGCTAAAGTAATCATTGACTCGCACATCATCTAATTCTTCTTTGCGTTTTAGTAGTAGACGTATCAATGCTAATTGGTCAGATTTTTTTAGAGTAACACCATTCGTTTCTTTGATTTTACCTTGCTGATGTACCAAACGAGCGATTGAATAGTTAGGATCATCATCGTTAATCAGTCTATATTCATCTAGTACGCTGTATGGCTCTGGCATCTCTACTGCAGGAATATCTTGGAAGACATCCCAAAAGTTCTCGTAGGTAAATTCCATCTCACGGCCACCACGTATGATGTAGCCATTCTTAGCATTACCTGAGCCATCCATGGAGCCGCCTGACACCTCTAGTTGCTCTAAAAAGGTGATATTTTCTGCCGGTACTTTACCATCACGAATGAAGTAGTAAGCACTGGATAAGCCCGCGATACCACTACCGATGATATAGACTTTACTGTCCTTATAAGCGTCGGTTGGTCTACCGATATTGCGTTGATAGTTGCCTATTTTGTCAGCAAACGGCAAGGTGTTTTGTGGGTAGTGGTGTGGATAGGCTTTATTAGCATCTGGCTGATGTGGAAAGCTGTCGATAGTTTTTTGTTTTTCATTAGTCTTTTTCATTATTATCCCCTTAGTGGGTTAAAGAGTCTTATGACTCAGTGTTGTTTTAAAATGAAGCTGCTATTAACTTAAATATTTATAGGTCAGTGACCAAATGAGAATGTAGTTATTGTTTACTGTTTAATACGTTATTAATTTCTTGTGATACTAAATTGAACCTACTTCTTAGTTCATTAGAAATATTATTTGGTAAGTCTTTTAGTCTTTTTAATTTAAAAGCAAGGTACATGCTGAAAAAGCCACTGGTTATCAGGGCTAAGCCAGTCCATATAACAACTGTCATGCCACCAAGTATAGGGTTAGATAATAAGATAAAGGAGAAAACAATACCGACAACCCCTATTACTGTTAAATACCCCCAATCAGAAAAGCCATATTCTTTTAACTCAAATGAATGGCTGACAGCACTAATGGAACGAAACAATACTAAAAAACCCACATAAAAAAGCAGGGTAGCTTGCGATACTGCCGGGTTAACAAACAAAAGAACACCAACAATTAACGTTAAAATCCCAAGGACTAAAAACCAACCCCAATTATTAAGTACCTCCTTATTTAATAAAGAAAATGCAATTTCAGAAGCGCCTGAAATAATGAAAGATATGCTGAATAAAATAGCGAGCGCAGCATAAGACTCAAGTGGTGAAACAAAGGTATATATCCCGGTGGCAATAAAAATAATGCCAACGACAAGTGGAATATACCAATGATTAATAGTTTTATTGATGGTGCCGAAGATATTTCTAGTGATTGAACTCATTTTTAATCTCGATATCTATGTATGTTGCAAAATAACGGCTTGATATAATATTAATTGTCTTTAATGCAAAAAAGCTACGAGGTAGATCGTTGTGATCTATCTCATAGCTTTTTGGCGCAGGTCGTGAAAAGCGTTAAAACATAGTCTACATGCTGCTCAATAAATTCATCAGAAAAAGGGTCTTTCCCAGATAATCTTGCAAATTGAGGGGCAAAGGTATAAATAGACGTGGCTGCACCCAGTAATAAGTAGCGAATATGCATACTGTCTCCTTGAGGAGCCAATCCTAGTTTTTGTGCTCTTCGAATAATATCCAGCTCTTCATCATAAATAGTGCGTAAATAGTTTTCGACAAACCAGTCAAGTCTTTCCGAATCTCCTTTATTAGCCTGTATCAAAAAATGATGAATATCGGGGTAGTTGGCACAAAACTTTATAAAATCTTTTAACAGCACTTTCACTAAAGTACGAGCTTCAGCATCTTGCATGTTTCTGCGCTTCTCAAAATTGTGTTCACTGTAAATCTCAAAACATAATTTTGCCGTGGCTTTCCACAACGCTTCTTTGGAACCAAAATGATGGCTAATCAAGGTATGGTTCACCTCTGCTTTTTTAGCAATGGCGCGCAGCAATGGCGCGCGTTGAAACACCATCAAAACCTGTTGAAGCAAACTCGGTAAGGGCTGCTAATAATATCTTATTTTTAGTTTGTAATGAGCGCTCTTGCTCTGCACGTTTCACAGGCTTCCCTTATTTATGTTAAGCTTCTCAACCCTTATACTAACCAACTGTTCAAGTATTAGATGTTAAGTTATATGGGTTCTTTGTTTTATTGTGTAAGGTATTATATGAGCTTGTCTGTCACCCAATCCCATACGTCAGCGATGATAGTGAAAACGTTGTTTGATCGTCTTGTACGGGCTTTGTTGTTGGCATAATTAGCCCGGGAACCGTGCAGACTTTCATTGCGCTTAAGCTCTTTTGATATGGTATTGGGACTTCTGCCTAATGCATCAGCTATAAATTTAATACTATGTTTCGCCCCTTT
>NZ_RRYX01000156.1:0-4758 GCF_014861375.1 Psychrobacter sp. FME5
AGACAGTATATAGCGTTAGACCCTATGACAGCATGAATAATGTCCATTACACCTTGTTTTCATAATGTCTCTTCCTTGTTTTTATGACCGCCTACCGTCATAAATGCTATTTTCTGGCAATCAAGGTCGCACGCATGGGAGCTGGATAGCCTTCAATGGTCTTTGTTGAATCATTAGGATTTAAGAAATCTGCTAACGAATGATAGGTCATCCACTCGGTTTTACGCTGCTCCTCAGTCGAGGTCACAGCGACATCGACACAGCGCACCTCTGTAAACCCAGCTTTTTCTAGCCAGCCAATCAATGCCGCCACCGATGGCAAAAAGTATACGTTATTCATCTGCGCATAACGGTCATGAGGGACAAGTACGGTATTGGCATCACCTTCAATAACCAGAGTCTCAAGCACCAGCTCGCCACCTTTTATTAATTGTCCTTTCAGCTGTTGCAGATGCTCAAAGGGCGACTGGCGATGATAGAGCACACCCATACTGAACACCGTATCAAATAACTGGCTATGCTCAGGCAATGCTTCGAGTGGCACGGGAATATAATGGGTACGATAACGACCTGTCTCATGAGCATCTGCTGCCCCGACGAAATGACGAATCGCCATAAACTGATGGTAAAATAGGCATGACGGATCAATAATAATAACCGTGTCCGCCCCTGCTCCTGCCATACGCCAGCCATGATAACCGGAGCCGCCACCGACATCCAATACACGCCGACCTTTTAATGTGCTTAAATGCGGTGCCACTCGTTGCCACTTCCAATCACTATGCCATTCGGTGTCGATGAAAATTGGCTCGGCTTGCGTTTCTTTATTTTGGCTACTACCAATTTGAAAAGGCCCTTTGCGCCATGGCATGAGTTGCTTTAATAGCGCAACTGTTTGTTTACGTTCAGAATCAGTAAGCGGCGTATTAATCGTCAATACATCACCGTCCAGATCGACATTATCGACGTTCGGTGTTGGCAAACGAGCGACCGATGCTTGATAAGCAGGCGCATGGGCGTAGTTGGCTTTATCTTTAATGTCATTTAACCAAGTGGGTAGTTTTGTAAGCCACTCATAAGCGCTTGGATGCGTTTGAGCAAGCGTCAATAAAGTTAAGTACAGTTCGCGCTCGGCGTGAATAATAGTGTCGTTAAGCATAAAGACGGATTACCATATTGATCAAAAATAGTAGACGTAGGGTGCACCTTGCGCACCGATAAATAATTATGTCTTTGAATTGGTGAGCTTTGCGCACCCTACAAAAAGCATAACCCAAACCACGATACATAGTGGCAAGAAAAAGCGAGATTGGCTCCCGACATAAACCTTATTTAAACGCCACAATAGAGACAAAGTTTAAAAACTGAAACCACGTTAAATGACGCTGAAAACCAACATCTGACAAACGCGTATGGTGCTGAGCTAAAGTATCAGTAATAAGGACGTTTTCTAGCGCGTTACGCTTGCCACTGATTTCCATTTCAGTATAACCGTTGGCACGTTTAAAATCATAATAACGCTCAACCAGCCACGCATCGTATTGCTCATCAAAAGCGTGAGTTTTCTCCGTTACTACCAGTATGCCGCCCTCACTTAATGCCGCGTAAATTTTCTCTAATACCGCCACCCTATCGGCAGCGGGTAAAAACTGTAAGGTTAAATTTAAAATCACCATATCGCACGGTTCAAGCTCAATATCGCGAATATCCGCAGTCATCACTTCAATATCATGTTCAGGATAATTATCCTCTAGTAAAGTAGTCGCTTCAGTAGTCATCGCTGGTGAAATATCAATGGCTTTAATCTGCAAATCTTGCGACTCGAACTCGCCAGCGAGCGTCATGCTTGCCGCACCCAGCGAACAGCCCAAATCATAAATACGGCTGACACGCTGACCATTATCATCTTGCTGGCGATACTTACAATGACGACGGGCAAATATGGGCAGCATTGCCAGCACTTGACCATACCCGGGGACACTGCGACGAATCATATCGGGGAAACAAGCCACAACTTGCTCATCAAAGGAAAAGCGAGCCGCTTTATCGAGCGGTGTGGTAAATAGGGTGTCATGTTTAACAGTAGCGGGCTTAGATTGGCTCATGGTGTGACTCATTTTTGGATAGTAGAACTTAAATTATGAAGTGGTTAATGATTTTAATTAACACTATTAAGGCGACATAGCGTAGCAAAAGCCCATTATAACATTACTGTTTGTTACTTATCGCGGCCAGATGCCCTGCTAAGCTAAATGTATATCGCTAAGTAAAAATTGCTTGGCGCGTACTCTGTAATTATAAAAATAGGAACAATTATGCAAACTATTGTATTAGGCGGTGGCTGCTTTTGGTGCACCGAATCCGTGTTTTTATCGGTGAAAGGCGTGCAATCTGTGATATCAGGTTACATGGGCGGTGATGCCGTTTCTGCCAATTATGAAGCGGTCTGTAGCGGCGATACGGGCCACGTTGAAGTCATCAAAATTGAATTCGATGAAACGACTGTCCCATTAGAAGTGATACTCGATGTCTTCTTTGCCACTCACGACCCCACTACCATGGATCGTCAGGGTAATGATGTCGGTAGCCAATACCGCAGCGTGGTGTTCTATACCGAGGAAGCGCAGAAGCCAACCGTCGATCGTACGATTAAGAAATTACGCGATATGGGGGTCAATGTGGTCACCGAAGTCCACCCTGCTGCCGAGTTTTATAAGGCCGAAGAAACACATCAGGATTTCTTTAATAGAAACCCAGGTCAAGCTTATTGTAACTTTTCCATACCACCAAAACTTGCCAAACTGCGTAAAGAGTTTAGTCAGTATATGGTGAGCTAAACAGTATATGGATTAGGAGTTTATTCGTTTAAAATCTAATAAGTTCAATATAAAAGCGCTACAGTGGGACTGGTATACATTTTTTTCAGCCTCTGTCAGCGTAGACACAGCAAGCAAGAAAAATTTATACCAGTTCCGCGTCATACCATAACGTATCTTTTTTATTTAGAACCGACTATAAGTTCCTAACCTAGTGCTTAATAAAAGCCAAACGCTCATTATAAGAGTGTTTGGCCTTTTTAATGCCTTTGACAACATTGAACAACAGGTTATGATAATAAGTTCAAAGTAAAGAATAACATTAAACCTGATAAATAAAGGCTAAGGTCATGAATCCCGAATTTTGGCAATTACGTTGGCAAGAAAAGCGTATCGGCTTTAACCAGTCTCAAATCAATCCAAAATTAATTAAATATTTTGAAAGGTTAGCATTATCGAGTGAAAGCTGTGTTTTTATACCGCTATGCGGCAAATCAATCGATATGGTTTGGCTATTAGACCAAGGCTATAATGTCGTTGGTGCTGAATTAGTTGAATCAGCGATAAAAGAATTTTTCATTGAGCAAAATATCCCGTACACAATAAAAGAACATGCTGATAATCCAGATATCAAATGCTATCAAGGCCAACGATTAAATCAAACCATAAAGCTATGGGTTGCTGATATTTTTGAGCTGACACCTCACGATATTGGTCACGTTGATGCGGTGTATGATCGAGCCGCATTAATCGCCATGCCACCTGATATGCGCCCGATATATAGCGAGCAAATATGCACGCTCAGCCAAAACGCTGCTCAACTGTTATTAACACTGCATTACGACCAAAATGAACGAGCAGGGCCGCCTTTCTCAATTAGTAGCAAGCAAGTTCAACAGTACTATAGTAGTCACTACCAAATAACGGAGATTGAAGGTCAGCCCTCAACCTTGAATGCCGCACCAAATATGGCTGTAACGGAGCATGTTTGGCTATTGAATGCTAATAAATAGGCTATGATTAAAAACACTTAAGCCGTCAATGAATAGCAACGGAGCAATCGAATGCGAATTTTAGTCACTCTAATGAGCTTTATCGCTATTCTACTAGTCATACTGCCAGGCCCTCTCTATAAGTTTGAATTTTTTGACTTGGCTACGGCGTTTACAGGCTTTACAGTTGGCGTACTTGTGGGTATTGCCGCCCTCATCCTGTTAGGTATACAGTTTTTATTTAAACGTGACACAGTGAGACTTAATAGCACGTTGACAGCCCTCATACTTTCTATCATTGCGATCGCTATCCCGCTTAGTATGTTGAATACAGCCAAAAACGTACCACCCATTCATGATATTTCAACTGATTTGGTGAACCCACCTGAGTTTTTGGCTATTGCCCCACTACGTGCTGACGCCCCAAACCCAGCTGAGTATGCGGGTGAAGAGGCTGCCGAGCAACAACGTCAAGGCTATCCCGAACTACAAACCTTAGATTATCCTCAATCAAAGTCTGAGCTGGTCGAAGCAACCAAACAAGCCATCGATAATCTAGGTTGGGAACTGATAAATATTGATGCCGACAAAGGGATTGCTGAAGCAACGGACACCACTTTCTGGTTTGGCTTTAAAGATGATGTTGTCGTGCGTATTACTGATAATGGTAACGAGCGTCTGGTCGATATCCGTAGTAAATCACGAGTTGGCGGGAGCGATTTGGGTAAAAATGCTGCGCGTATTCATGATTTTATTGAAGAGTTAGATAGAGTTTTGGGGGAGTAGTTTTTTGTGATTAATATAAAACCATTAACCTCAGCTGAGACAATCTGACGCGTCAAGCCGCCAAAAACCTCTTCTAACCTCACGCCAGCGTCAATTTATAGTAACTGAGTGAGCTATGCTGAAGAAACCGTAGAGATAAACTTGGTAAACTAACGACTCGATGA
>NZ_RRYX01000157.1:0-4739 GCF_014861375.1 Psychrobacter sp. FME5
CAGTACCTCTTCTCGCCATCGTCTGGAATTTTCTATTGCATGACTATCAGCGGACGCGAGTATTAACAATGTTAAACCCTGAAGCTGATGTACAAGGTGCTGGCTGGAATATCATCCAATCCAAAACCGCTATTGGTGCCGGTGGACTGACTGGAAAAGGCTATTTAGAAGGTACGCAATCACATCTACATTTCTTACCAGAAGGCCATACTGACTTTATTATTGCCGCTTTTTCTGAAGAATTTGGCTTATTAGGTGTTTTATTATTGATATTTATTTATTTATGTTTATTGATGCGCGCCTTGTATATTGCTTTTGATCATACCGATGTTTATAGCAGGTTATTAGCGGGTGCTATTACCATGTCTTTCTTTGTTTATGTATTTGTCAATGTCGGTATGGTTGGTGGGCTTTTACCTGTGGTGGGGGTTCCTTTACCTTTTATCAGCTACGGTGGTACTGCCATTGTGACTTTAATGGCGGGTTTTGGTATACTTATGTCTATTCATACTCATAAGTCTCCTTAACTTCATTAGGGCCTGTTGAGCATTCAAAAGTATGTAAATCGATAACGATAGCTTGCCTATAATTTGTCGCTGTGACAGTGATTATCACAAAGACAAATTGCTCATTTTACAGCCATAATACCTGTCATTCTCTACTTACCTATTAATACCAATCGGTATTTATCCTTGTTTTTTACAAAAAATTGCGTTAATCTCTTTTTACTGTCTGTTGATACATAACACGTACACAGCTGCTAAATAACTTTGCATTCGATTATATTTTAGTCGTAGATTGTCCGTATAGTTAGCAAACTATGAATTCCAGAGTTTCAAAGTCACTACTTAATTAACGGTTTAATAACAAAGCAAAACGTAACACGCTTTAAACCCTTTACTAATTTAGCACTGTAAGAAGGTTTGGAAACTCAATACATAGTGAAATCAGTACTCAATCTTCATTTTTAGATTATGTGCTTAACTCATATTATTAATTATCATTCAAAAATATCATAAGCTGGTTCGGTCATATTACCGCTAACGCCTTATGATAATACAATGAAAAATTACCATACATTAAAACCCATAAAAGCCTCCATTTGATATCAATCTCTATAAGAATGATCGATTGATAGTGAGTCTTTAGAGTTTGCGACACGGTTAGATTGGTCTAATGCGGTCGCACTCAATCTAAGTTTATTAGAGTTAGGTTTTGATGTATAAGTTATAGAGGTATCTATGAATAAGCGTTTATCTGGTTTACTCACCATGTCAGCTGTTTTGTTTGCTGGCTCTACAATCGCTACTAGTGCCAACGCTGTAGAAGCAAAAACCACGCTTGCGACATTTTCGCAAGATAACGCCTCCCACATCGATCGTGTGCTTGGTGAGCTTAGCCGTCAGCATGATGGTGCATCAAGCTTGGTCAAATCAGCACGCCAACCTACGTCATTAGCGCTTAGCAGCCCATTGTTGAGCAGTGATACGACGCAAGCATCCAATGATGAAGACGTATTGGAGCGTCTGACAGCCGTCGCCTCTAATTCAGTCAGCAAATTTAAGCAGACAGGTTTAGCTTCTTGGTATGGTCGTAAGTTCCACGGCCGTAAAACAGCCAGTGGCGAAACCTTTGATATGAATGGTTTGACTGCTGCTCATCGCTCATTACCATTGAACTGCTATGTTAAAGTCACCAATAAAACCAACGGTAAAAGCGTGGTGGTAAAAGTGAACGATCGCGGTCCATTCCACGGCAACCGTGTATTAGACTTATCTTATGGTGCTGCTAAACAACTTGGCATTACCAATAAAGGGGTCGGCAACGTCGCTATCGAGCGTGTTTCAGGTCCATAGTTGTAAACCTTTAACGTTTTAGACCATGAGCGGTTTAAACCTTTAACGGTTTTTTTATAATGTAGATGCAGCCTTCTACCATAGACTGTCAGCTTTAAATAAAAAGCGCCTAACTTAATTAATAGTTAGGCGCTTTTTTTATGATCTTTGATTGTTTAAGTTTAGCAGATTTATGCTTAAAAACTATAGTTCAAACGCGCTTTCAATCGCATCATCCAAACGCTCAACAGCAATCACATTAATACCCTTAAACTGAGGAGAACCCTTGGCAGGCGCATTGGCTTTAGGGATAATAGCGTGTTTAAAGCCATGTTTCATCGCCTCTTTTAAACGCTCTTGACCATTGGGTACTGGGCGAATTTCACCGGACAACCCTACCTCGCCAAATACAGCTAACGAAGATGGCAAAGCTTTCTCTTTGATGCTCGAGGCGCACGCCAACAGCACCGCCAAATCCGACCCTGTTTCTATCACTTTAACACCGCCGACGACGTTGACATAAACATCTTGTCCACTGGTATGAATACCTCCATGACGATGCATCACGGCGAGCAGCATGGACAAGCGCTGAAAATCCAATCCCAATGCCATCCGCCTTGGAGAGCCTTGAGAGTCATCAACTAAGGCTTGTACTTCTACTAATAGCGGTCTTGTACCTTCGCGACTGACCATGACCACAGAACCTGCAACAGGTTTGTCATAACGGCTCAAAAATATGGCCGATGGATTGGCGACTTCTTTCAGCCCCATATCAGTCATACCAAAAATTCCTAGCTCGTTTACTGCTCCAAAGCGGTTTTTGACCGCACGAATCATGCGAAAACGCGAATCTGATTGACCTTCGAAGTATAAAACCGTATCAACCATATGCTCAAGTACGCGTGGTCCTGCAAGCGTCCCTTCCTTAGTCACATGCCCTACTAAGAATAATGCTGTACCAGTCTGTTTAGCATAACGGGTCAAGATAGCCGCAGACTCACGAATCTGGCTGACACCGCCTGGGGCAGAATTAATGGCGTCGGTATAAATGGTCTGAATAGAGTCAATAATGGCGATGGCAGGTTGCTCTTGGGTTAATGCCGCACAGATGGTCTCTACATTGGTCTCAGCAAGTACGCGCAATCTATCAGCTGGCAACTCCAAGCGTTTAGCACGCATGGCTACCTGCGCCAATGATTCTTCCCCAGTCACGTATAATGCACTGCCTGCTAAAGAGTCAGCCTTTGCCATATTGGTCGCAGTCTGCAATAGAATAGTCGACTTACCAATACCGGGGTCGCCACCTATTAGCACCACAGAGCCAGCCACCAAACCACCTCCCAGTACCCGATCAAATTCACTGATACCCGTGGGCAAACGGGTGTCTAAGCCGATACTGACCGCATTGAGCGGCATAACCGCACTATGAGTACCGGCATAGTTGCCAGCTGGCGCACCACTGGACGAGTTTCGGGGCGCTGCACGAGCGGCAGGCTTGGCAGTACTTTTGTTATGATGCGGCATACTGACGTTTGGTGCTTCAACCAAGCTATTCCACTCGCTACAATCGGTACATTGCCCTGCCCACTTACCAAAATGCGCACCGCAATGCTGACAGACATAACTGCTTTTGTTTTTTGCCATAATGGTTGGGCCTTATTCAGGTAAACTATTGAGAATAATTAATAGGGGCTGTATAGAATAGAAGGGATGGCACTTAGTGTCAGAAAAGTGTCAGAAGAATCTGCAGCATGTTAAATATCTTCAAATAATACTGCACAAATAATGCTGACTGACATCAAGGTGGTTTCAATGCGAGATGACAACGGTTGACGCCTGATATCCACGCCCTAGAGGGACGTGGTTTTACGGCGCTTTTTGATCATAGTTTGATTGGCTGATCTATACCTGAAAGTCTTTACCAAGATACACAGATTTCACAAGCTCATTGTCTAAGACCTCTTTTGCTGTACCTTCAGCGATAATGGCGCCCTCTGAGACGATATAGGCTTTTTCGCAAATGGCCAAGGTGTCGCGGACGTTATGATCAGTGATTAACACCCCAATACCACGATTTTTTAGGGTTAAGATAACGTCTTTAATATCACTAACAGAGATAGGATCAACGCCTGCAAAAGGCTCATCTAATAAGATAAACTTTGGATCAGCAGCCAAAGCACGGGCGATCTCGCAGCGACGACGCTCACCACCAGACACGCTCATACCCAATGATTTTCGTACGTGCTCTAAATGGAACTCGCCGATTAACTTTTCAAGCTCTTGCCGCTGCTCACTAGCGCTCAACTCTTTACGAGTTTGCAAGATAGCAAGTATATTGTCTTCAATAGATAACTTACGAAAAATAGAGGCTTCTTGGGGTAAGTAGCCGATACCTGCGCGCGCACGCTCATGCATGGCATATTTAGAGAGGTCCATTTTCCCCAATGTGACACGGCCTTTATCCATATTGACCAGCCCTACTACCATATAAAAGCTGGTGGTTTTGCCTGCTCCATTTGGGCCTAATAGTCCAACGACCTGCCCTTGTTTAACAGAGAAGGAGACATCTTTTACCACCCAGCGTTTGCCATAGCGCTTGCCCAAACCTTGCATAGATAAACGGATGGCTGGCACGGTATTATCATTTGTTGCTAAAGAGTCCATATTTTTATTATCACTCATAACTTATAGGTATTTCTAAATAAAATCGATATATTAGGGGCTGTATAGAATTCATCTATTAGGATTGCTGATCGCTAAAATAATTCCAGACTAGGCGTAAATCGAAGGTAATGTCGAGACCTTAGCTAGATTTACAACAACGTCTGGGGCGATTTTAGCATCAGTCCGAAGGAACAGGACTATTTTTTGCCACTTCATAGCCAAAACTATCGCGCTTAGAAT
>NZ_RRYX01000158.1:0-4502 GCF_014861375.1 Psychrobacter sp. FME5
CTATAAATTTAATACTATGTTTTGCCCCTTTAAGGGCATAAATCTGGTATCGTTCACCTAGGCTTAGATGTGTATAGTTCATGGTTGCAATCTCACTTTGGTCGGTGGATAAAAACTTTGATGCTAGCGCATCTAGGTCTTTTTTTCACCTCACATTTGGTATTGCACTTCATGTGTTAATCTAAGAGTGAAATCAAACGTATTTGGCAGGACTGAACCGCCCCAGGATTGTCGGAGACTCAATCCTACCTTGTTAGTAATTTCTGCCTGACTCAGGTAAATTAACCTCCGATAAAGTCGGGTTGGTTCAATGACTTGATAGCAAAGGGCATGCTGAACAAACCTGACTCTTCTGGGTGCAGTACCAGCTATGAGATAGAGCTCACCTCATTTCTACGGAATTGACATCATACACCAGTTGATAATTGTGGGTCATATTGCTCACAGCCTTTGAGATTGCCTTTATTCGCTTTACTCTGCCAATTAGATAACGTTTGCATCTCTATTCCGAGCTGCTGAACAGTTGCGCTCAAGTTACGATTGTTGTCTGCTATCTTTCTGACAGCTTCTGCTACAAATTGACTGCCATGTTATGCCCTTTTAATGCCATAAATCTGATATCGTTCTTTTAGGCTTATATGTGTGTAGCTCACGGTTGCAATCGTGCTTTGGCAGTGGATAATGATTTTGAGGTTAGGGCATCTAGGCCTACGTTGTATCTGCTCAGCCAAATATTTACAATCATCTATTATGGCTACGTTTGATGCCAGCATAATTTTTGATGCACCATCCAATATTTTTTTCTAATGACAATCAAAGGAGATTTATATGAAAGCGGCACGTTTTTATGACAAAGGCGATATTCGTATTGAAGATATTCCAGAGCCTACTGTAGAGTCGGGTACCGTTGGAATCGATGTCGCTTGGTGTGGCATCTGTGGTACTGACTTGCATGAGTTTATGGAAGGTCCTATTTTTATCCCCCCTTGCGGTCATCCTCACCCCATCTCAGGAGAGTCTGCCCCAATCACTATGGGTCATGAATTCTCAGGGGTCGTTTATGCTATCGGTGAGGGTGTTGATGATATTGAGGTTGGTCAGCATGTCGTGGTTGAACCATATATTATTGCCGATGATGTGTCTACCGCGCCTGGTGAGAATTATCACTTATCAAAAGATATGAACTTCATTGGTCTTGGTGGTCGCGGTGGTGGTTTGTCTGAAAAAATTGCGGTCAAGCGTCGCTGGGTACATCCTATCTCTAATAAAATCCCATTAGATCAAGCAGCCTTGATTGAACCGTTAGCCGTTGGCTATCATGCTTTTGTGCGCAGTGGTGCCAAAGCAGGTGATGTCGCTTTGGTCGGTGGTGGTGGTCCGATTGGATTGTTATTGGCTGCCGTTTTAAAAGCCAAAGGTATTACCGTCATTCTCACTGAATTGAGTGCCAAGCGCAAAGAGAAGGCTAAAGAAAGTGAGGTTGCCGATTACATTTTAGATCCGACTGAAATAGATTTGCCTGAAGAAGTCATGAAGCTTACGGATAACCGCGGTGTGGACGTGGCCTTTGAATGCACCAGCGTCAATAAGGTATTGGACTCACTGGTTGAACTTACTAAACCTACTGGTGTGGTTGTGATTGTCTCTATCTGGAGCCACCCAGCTTCCGTAAATGTACATAGCGTAGTCATGAAGGAGCTCGATGTACGTGGGACTATTGGTTATGTAAACAATCATCAAGAAACCATCAAATTGGTCGAAGATGGCTTAGTGAACCTTGAGCCCTTTATTACTCAACGTATCAAATTGGATGATTTGATTGCTAAAGGCTTTGAGACTTTAATTCACAACAATGAATCAGCAGTGAAAATTATTGTGAACCCAAACCTGTAAACAGTAAGGCAAGGGGATATCTGGCTAGCTAGGTGGTTTTAATCCGCACGTTAGAATTAACCAAACCTCAAGTTGCCCAAATTTACCTAGGAAACCTTAGACACACGGTGACACTCCTAAAGCGATTTAAAGTACTTGTGCCAATTGATTATGACGGTACCTAAAGATTTTACCAGAATCATAGCGAAGGACTAAACAAAACAATACCTCTGGGAGTCAACTCCCAGAGGTATTGTTTTTGTTTGTCATACAGACAAGGTTTTTAATATCTGGTTCTTCGTTAAATTGGTTAGGCTTTTCTTGTCATCATTTAGCATAAGCATTTCAATTATTTCGAAGTTAGCACTTAGTACATCCTCATAAGACGCTAAGTTTACGACAATCCTGGGGTGGTTCACTATGAAGACCACTATAGTCGTCAGATGCAAGGTTTTGCACGCGGTACTGAGAAGCAGCAAATCATCGCAAGTCTCTTAAAAGGTGACCATAGCTATTCTGAAATACAAGTAAGGTGGGTACGATTTGGGTGGGCGGCAGACTGGCAAAGCGAGGCTGATTGCAGACGGCTATAATGACAGCTTGCTCAGCTTGCGTCAGTTTGTTCCTCGGGGCTTGGCGCACGGCATCAGGACGCAGGTCAGCACTCACTTGACCCGCTTTATACCAGCGCCTGTAGGTGCGTATGCTGATGCCAACCTCACAACAGGCCAGAGTGAGTCTTGCCCCTGATCCATTGGCTTCTTGGATCCAGTTGATGTACTGCTTGCGCTCTGAAAGTGAGGTCAGTCGTCCTCGTGCTCTTGCCAAAACGCATCCAACTTTTTTCGCAGTACCAATAAGGCGGCAGTTTCAGCTAGGGCTTTTTCTTTTCGGGCAAGCTCTCGGGTGAGTTGCTTAATCTGCTTGCGGTCTGTTTGTTGTTGACGCTTGTCTTTGAGGCTTTGCTGTTTGCTGCTACTAAAGCCTTGTAGGGCAGAGGCTCGCCAAGCTTTGATTTGTTCGACATAGAGGCCTTTGTTGCGGCAGTATTCACTAAGCTCGCTTTCGCTTAGGGCGGCAGTCTCAATAACGGTGGCAAGTTTGGTGTCACTGGTCCAGTTATCTGGGGTATGGTGGTTGGTGGGCATGGGCTGACCTTGTTCTCTGGCGTGATTGCGCCAATTATACAGGGTCTGTAAGCCGATGCCTTCACTTCTTGATACTGCAGCAACGCTCATGTTGCTTGGGGGTTGTAGTTTGCTGAGTATGGCTTGTTTACGTTCGTCACTATAACGTGGCATGATGTGTCCTTGATGCCCCCATTTGGATTATTCTTTAGGGGTGACAACTATCCTGCCATAGGGGGATAATTGACGCTCTCATCACCCCCTTCGATATAACTGGAAAAGTTCTCACTGATAAAACGGTAAAACAAAGTACCCAGTACATATTGCTTAAAGTCCCAGCCATCGACTGAGCCACGAACCTCGTTTGCAATTTGCCAGATTTGGCGGTGTAGTTCGGCTCGTTGTTGGGTACTTGTCATGATAAGAATCCTATAGAAATAAAAGAGGAACAGGTTAAAAAGTGGGTATTACAATGCTTGATTCGTTGATAATAACTGGACCATAGCAATTTTTTATTTAAACGGAGATCAAATTTCTAAAATACTGGTTAGTCGGTTTAACCATCCGTCAAATTCGATATTGGTTTCAGTTGATTTAAATGAGAATGATGGGTGCTTCATTCTCTTTACTACTCCAAATTTGTTTAGATAGACATCGGTAGGCCAATTAATTGAACGTTGAACTATCAACTGTAATGTTTTCTCAAGTTGCCGATCCCATCGTTCAAAATCTTTTACTTTAATTATTAGTGTTGACAGCATTCTATCAGTATCATTCATATCGATTTCTAAAATGATAAAATAAGCTGTTTTGGTCTTTAGTTGTAGTTCAAGCAAAGATCGATTATTACCGTCTGTCGTTCTATGTAATCTCGATCGACCAACAGCTGGTAAAAAATGTAAGTTTTCATCATAGTAAATTTCCTTTTCCTCAGATAGTCTCTCGATAAGCATCTTAAAAGCTTCAAATCTTTGCATATACAGCTGCAGTTCATCACTTTGGTCATCTAGGCCCGAAAAGTTAGCTTGGCAAGCTGTACCGTCGATTGTAGCCTCATCAGTACTTAGATCTAACACTACAAACTCATCATTAGAATCAATATCTGTGTTAACTCTTCCTTTGGACCTTCTTTTCGCGATTTTCCGAGTCTCAATAGGGCTTATAAAACTAAAAGAGGTTTTTGGAATATCTAATTTTTTTACTTTAGTATCAATGTTTGCATCATGTTGGTCGTCAATAGAATCACTCTCAGTAAGATCAGGTCTTCCCGCACTACCGCCTTTATTGCCTGGTTGTGCACCGACCTTGAACTTATCGCTATAAAAATACACTTTTTCAGATAAAGAGGATTGAATGTTACTAGGGCGTGTCATCAATTAAGCCAAACGACACAAGAAACTAAGTGAATGGCACTAAGGAAATGACTGGCTAACTTATCATAGCGAGTGGCAATCGCACGATACTGCTTAATCTTGGCAAAGAAGTTCTCTATTAGGTGCCTCG
>NZ_RRYX01000159.1:0-4404 GCF_014861375.1 Psychrobacter sp. FME5
TGACTATCTCTGCGAGCAGTTACGCTCGCCTAGACTGATTGTTGCGTAAGTCCTAACTAAAACTCACCACTGTACCGCCAAGTAATAATGTTAGCAGTACATGGTGAATCTGTTTATCACTTAAGCCGTGATCGCTCATAAGTGCTTTTTTTGTGGAAGCTTTATCTATACAGATTTCGCTTGTAGGAGTTTTACTCATTCAATAATAGCGCCATGTCATAAATACCTAAAACCCTCTAGCCTTATCTGATGTCACAGTATAAAAGATATTAAAAGCACTGTTGGCACCCGTCTTGATAACCTTACCATCTACCACTGCGCTGGCTTCAAAATTTACACCACCACCTGCGTGCTCGCCGCTAACAATATTCGGCAACGTCAATGAGTTTATGACTACTTTTTTATTGGTGACAGGAATATTAGATTTGGTTAATTTCGTACCGCGTGGTTTTACCACTGTTCCTGCTGCTAAATCTTTAGCCACATCATCATAAATAATATCAAAGCTTAACAATTGAGCCTGATCCAGTTTTGCCTGTCCATTTACCACAGGAATACCCACAAGAGACTTACTACCACGATGAATCATTCTATTATCCATCACACTCCCATCGTCACGCTTTCTCCCTTCAGCAGCCACAGAGCTGGTACGGTTGATTATCATAACTTTGTATCCTGGGACTGCAACATCTCTTTCTCCATCAAAAATATCTGCCATCAATTCTTGTGCATTTTGTGCGTTATTGACAACAATCCGAGCAGAAGTTTCAGAAACTGGATAATCTTGGCCATCAATAGTCAAATAATGAATATCGGCATAGTTGCTTTTTGTTTGCATGATAGTAGAAGTCACAGAGTGAGTCGGCGGTATAGCATCTTTACTCGATAACGACGTTGTATTTTGACAACCGGCAATCCCTAAAGATAGAAGGGCAATAGCTAGTACAGAATGCTTAGATAATAAGAAACTCTTGCCTAAATTTGCTTGCATTGAATACGACATAATGGACTCTCATAATATAAATTTTGATAAATTTGATAACATTAAAAATGTAATATTGATAATGATTATCATTTGTATTATATTTACTGAATTATAACATTTTGTCAATATTCATTAATCACTCATTCTTATGCGTGATGAAATAGCAATAAAAATGCGATAAATGAGTTTATATTTAAAAAGGGAAATCATGTCAGTATTTGAGAGGTATCTGTCAATAATAACGATTATAACTATAGGAACAGTCATGTCGCCAAGTTATGCCCAACCTGACTTGACCACGCCTGTAGACATGAGTTTATTGCATGCCAAAGACACTGGCTATCACTTTGTATATCATGACTTTAGTGCACCTGCACCCCAATCATCCTTGTTTAGAGAAGATAGTTCAACTACCATAAAATCTTATGCCAGTCCTCGTCATTACCGAGTATGGTTGGCTATTCCCAAGCAGTATATCAATCAGCAGACGACTAATAATGCCGTCAAACCCTCTACCAGCGTGCTATATATACTCGATGGAAATGCCGCCATTGGTGACTTAACAAAAGACACCATGCTCTCATTATCAAATGCTACGCCAAAAAATAATGCACCTGCTTTGGTTTTTATTGGTTATCAAACGCCTTACCGCTTCGATGTCGATGCCAGAGCATATGATTACACACCACCATTATTGACTCAGACAGAGCAACGAAATGTGTTTCAAGAAAAAGGGAGAGAACGGTTAAATGGCGGTGCTGAAGATTTTTCTAAACTGATTGAACAAAAAATCAAGCCATGGGTATATCTGCAATTGGGGGAAGAACCAGACCAAGAGGGACTTTGGGGGCATTCTTATGGTGGCTTGTTCGTATTGTATAATTTGTTAGAGCATCCAGAATCTTACCAACAGTATTTCAGTGCAGATCCTTCGCTATGGTGGCAAGATGGTGAAATGTTGAGATATTGGAAGGCATATCAAAGCTCACCTGAAGCGCAGCGTTCAGATATCTATGAAAACAAACGGCTCAGACTGACTTTTAGTCAGGCAGCAGAGCAACAGTCCAAGATAGAGAAGCATCGAAATCATTCAGCGATGGCTCCCAATACGCCAAACAAACAAGATTTTGCTGAGCAGCTCTGTCACGACTTTCAGCAAAACTGTCGCTATCAATTCTATGTTCAATCTCATGGAGAGCTTTTTAAAACCTCTCTATTAGACAGTTTACAAAGATTTTAAAACATCAATAAATAAGAAAAGTCTATACCCATCACCCTGTCGTATATCCATGCTATTTAACATCGACTCTACACAAAATGGGTATATTACTCCGCATCATCCAATAGCTTGTTAAATGTGTCTACCATTGCATCATCTATGATATTGTCTTCTACATAGTTTATTATCTGTTCTATCGTGGTTAGATCCATCGCTTGAATGCCGAGGTCAGCTAGTTGCTTATTGATAGACTCTAAGCTCTCATTTTCTTCAGAATCGTCTAATAAATGCTCTTCGAACCTTCCTCTGACGAACCAATACATTTTTTCTAGTAGAGTCTCTTGTTTGGTCAGAGTAGAATATCCATCACCATAAATAAATAGATTAAAATGATAAGCCATTTTTATATCATTAATGAGAAAATTACGCTGGCACTCTAATGTATAGGCTTGAATATCTTTATTTTCAGCACCTTCTTTATCTGTAGCCTCTTCATCATATTCAATAACCTCTTCTATCAGCTCACCTAGTATTTGATAGTCGCCTGTTTTGATTTTATGGTTATAAATGATACAAGCATCGGAGATTGCATCAAAAATAATGGCGCTGATATCTAACGTGTTATCATCAATGTCGTAGAAACTTTTTAGTGCTGGTAAAAACTCAGTCAGCTTATCTTCGGGCACTTGTGTTAGACACTGCTGCTCATATATTTTAATCATGTCTTCAGGTGCATAAGTATTAGCAGTATTAGTTTCATTCCTACCAGTAGGCTGTAAAGGTAAAAAGTTATACGGGTTATCATTGGTCATTCAGAACGGCCTTTTTATTTAGATTAGCGTTATTAGATACTTGTTCGGCATCTATAGAGCTATTGTTTCTTATTCAGACAATTTTAGATATGTGATCGACTCAAAATAGCAGTATTTATAACGTGCTAAAAGTCTACTTTACCTCGCAGCGCCTTGGTTTTACCCCGCTGCGTTTTTTTGTCCATACGTTTACGTTTAGCATTTCTGCTCGGTTTGGTAGGTTTACGATTTTTGCTGATATAAGTGGCTTGTATGATAAATTGTTGCAAGCGCTCGATAGCATCTGCCCTATTTCTTTCTTGTGTGCGGAACTGCTGCGCTTTCAGCACAAATACGCCCTCTTTACTAATACGGTTATCATTATTGGTCAGCAAACGCTCTTTTTGTGAGTTACTAAGACTTGAAGCATGAATGTCAAAACGCAAATGAATGGCAGAAGAAACTTTGTTGACATTTTGCCCGCCAGCACCTTGTGCACGTATGGCGCTAATCTCTACTTCATGGTCATTAAGACTGATGGTATTGCTAATAAAAATCATGATTTGCTTTTATATAAATAATCCATAATATCGACTCATCATAAATCATTATCGATGAAGCGGCTACTTGCGATATCGATAACTAACATAAGTGTGAGACCATGATAGTCCAACATCAATCTGGCAGCAAATATAGGCTTAATAGATCAGTATCACACTTACTCCAAAGTTAAAGAAAGCTCATGACCTAACTTAGGACTATACAGTCAAATAGATTGCCAGGTTTTTAAAAAATCGTTACAATCGAGTTATAATCCCGCCATATTTACGACAAGGAAGTCGATATGTCTTATCATACAACTCGTACTATTGTTAATCCCTCTATTCTCAAAACCCTTACTAAGAGCATGCTGGCAATCACACTTTGCACAACAGGATTTGCTCATGCCAGCGACTATAGCAGCGTGACATTTTTTGGTGACAGCTTAACGGATGGTGGCTACTTTGCGCCTCTGACCCAAGATACTTTTGGGCTTGAAGAATCAGGACAATTTACCACCAACCCTGACAACACATGGGCGACCTCATTCGCTGAGCAACTAGGAACAACCGCTGTCGCCAATACTTATGATGGTAGCCAAACGGGTAATAATTATGCTATTGGCGGTGCGAGAGCGGGCGAAGACGTCACGGCTTTCGGTATTCCAGTAGCTTCGGCCAATACCCAAGCTAATAACTACATTGCCAGTAATCAAATAGACTCTAATGGGCTGTATGTGGTCTGGGCGGGTGCAAATGACTTACTTGCCGCCGCAGAAGATCCAGATAATGCCGAAACTATCATTACATCAGCAACCCCACTCTCAACATCGAAAGTGATTGAAAAAAGAAGAGCATCTCACTAATCTA
>NZ_RRYX01000015.1:0-43916 GCF_014861375.1 Psychrobacter sp. FME5
CAATGATAGGTATCCTAAAACCAGTGAGGTTGCAGGTTAAGACCATTACCTCTGACAATGGTAAAGAGTTTGCTCAGCATAAGAAGGTGAAACGAAAGCTCTTTACTTCCTTCTTCTTTGCCGATGCTTATGCGTCATGGCAGCGAGGAACCAACGAGAATACTAACGGCTTAATCAGAGAGTTCTTGCCTAAGGGTTGTGACTTTAGACAAGTCTCTGATAATGAGATACAGGACATTGAGAATAAACTAAACAACAGACCAAGAAAACGATTAGGGTTTAAAACGCCCAATCAGGTGTTCTATAATATAATTTAGCGTTGCACTTGGTATGTTAATCTAAGTTATTATAATTTTTCTTATTTTTTATTTTTGTCTAGCTTTCCCTAGCTGACTTAACCAATGTACAAAAAAAACAGGTTCCACCATAGGTGAAACCTGCAATAAAATGTGACGATATGTGATTAGTGTAAACTGTTAGTAAGCTGAGAAGCAATAAACAGAATATAGTTTTAACACCGCAAGACTAACGTTGAATCAGTTTTTTAGGCTGCAATCGCCCATTAAGACTAACCGCACCCAACCCAAGAAAGCAACCTTGCTCGTCTATTAAGCGAATATCTACGGGTATTTCATGTTCCAATGGCTGGACTTTATCATTCTGACTATTGGTTACACTTATAGAGTTAGACGACTGGTTAATAACTTCCGATATATAACCTCTGATATCTTCCGTCAGCTGTTCAAATACGTTTAGGCGCTGACCCATATGCACGCGAGCACACTGTTCAGTCGTCAATGTCAGCTCAGCATCGATATCAATGCAAGCGTCAATGGCTAATAAATGAGACTGTCGACTGTCTAAAGCCATCTCTTCTAATGCTGATAAAGCAATCGCTTCCTCAATGTTGAAATTGCCAACTTGCGTACGTCGTAACGCAGTCAAATGCCCCAGCGTTCCCATTACTTTAGCGATATCTTCACCCAGTACGCGCACGTAAGTGCCTTTGGTACAAGTGACTGTCAATTGAATCTGCGTATCATCGATGGCTTCGAGGTTAATCGCCTTGAGAATAATATCTCTTGGCTTTCTCTCTATTTCGATACCAGCACGAGCATATTCATATAGTTTTTTGCCATCTTTTTTTAGGGCAGAATACATCGGTGGTATCTGCTGCTGGGCACCCGAAAACTGTTGGGCAACCTTGTCTAATAGCGCATCGTCAAATTTTGGAATAGGTGCTTGTGCTACGATTTGCCCGTCGGCATCACCTGTATCTGTCTGGCTACCAAGTAAAATAGTCGCTTGATAGGACTTGTCCGCATCAAGTTGATAATGGCTAAACTTCGTCGCCTCACCCATACAAATAGGCAGTAGCCCCGTTGCCATGGGATCAAGCGTACCCGTATGACCGGCTTTTTTGCTATCGTGTATCGGTGATTTAAACAGATACTTCACCTTTGACACCACTTGCTGCGAGGTCATACCTTTAGGCTTATCCACTAAGATAACACCAGAGACTTTTATTTTATCAGCCATCTTATTGGCTTTTTTGTCAGCTTGATTGGGTGGTATAGACATAATGGCTTTTACTCTTTGATTTCTTACTCATCGTTCTCGTTTTGCTCAGTTTTGGTGACCGCCTGATTAATCAAGTCCATCATATAGTTACCACGAGCGGTGACTTCATCATAATGAAAGCGCAAGCGCGGCGTGGTGCGTGTTTTCAGGCTGTGGCTCAACTCCGTACGTAAAAACCCAGCGGCTTTATTGAGTACTTTGATGCTTTCTTCGTGGTTGGTCTTGGTCATAGCATCATTAAGCTCAGGCTCCATGATGGTGACGTAGACATCAGCATAGCCTAAATCTGGGCTGACCTTAACACTAGAGATTGTGACAAAACCTGTTAAACGAGGATCGTTGACTTCGTCACGAATGAGGACCGCAAGCTCGCGCTGAATTTGATCAGCCAAACGTTGTAAGCGTTGATTCATATTATTACCTTATTTTTTATATGGCTCGTCTTCATTCATTAATTAACTAACATATTTGTTTATCAATAAATTTGAAGACTGTAAATTTGAAGACTAATAGTTGTCAAAAAAGGCCTAGCAGGATGTACCTGTTAGGCCTAAGTACAGCTGAATATTCATAAGATAGCTGGTTATTTATGTGATGCTTAATAAAGCAAGTTACATAACCAACTGTCTTCGTTTTAAACAGTAACTTTAGATAGTACGTGCGAACTCTTGGATTTCAAAGACTTCGATTTTATCACCCGCTTCGACATCGTAGCCACGAACTGCAAGACCACATTCCATGCCAGTACGTACTTCATTGACGTCTTCTTTATAACGACGCAATGATTGCAAATGGCCAGTAAAGATAACTTGGTCATCACGTAAGACGCGGATAGGTTTGTTGCGATAAATCGTACCCTCAACCACCATACAACCAGCAGCTGCACCAAATTTACTAGAGCGGAATACTTCACGAACATCCGCCACACCCAAGATTTTCTCACGATGTTCTGGCGCGAGCATACCGCTCATGGCTGCTTTAACATCATCAATCAAGCCATAGATAACACTGTAATAGCGAATATCCATATTAGCCGCGTCAGCTTTACGACGGGCGGTCGCATCTGCTCGGACATTGAAGCCTAATAGTACTGCTTCGCTCGACTCTGCAAGAGTGACATCCGATTCAGAGATAGGGCCAACGCCGGAGCTAATCACTCTGACTTTTACTTCATCAGTTGATAGCTCGTTCAATGCAGCAAGTAATGCTTCAAGTGAACCACGGACATCTGTTTTCAATACGATATTTAAGAATGATACATCGCCTTGTTCCATCTGATCGAACATACTCTCTAAACGCATGGCGTTCTGGCGTTCAAGTTGACGCTCACGCTCACGGTTGGTTCTAAAGTCCGCCACTTCACGAGCTTTTTTCTCATCCGTTACGACTAAGAATTCACTACCAGCCGCTGGCGTTTCAGGCAAACCTAAAATCTCCACAGGGATAGAAGGACCAGCAGTTTTGATACGCTGACCACTCTCATTAGTCATCGCACGAACTTTACCATAATGTTCGCCGGCTAAGACCAAGTCACCTTGCTTTAAGGTACCTTTTTTGACTAGAACACTAACAACAGGGCCACGACCTTTCTCAAGTCTTGATTCAATGACCACACCTTGCGCCGCGCCATCTAATGGTGCTTCTAATTCCATCAATTCAGCTTGGAGGCTAATGAATTCCAATAGCTCGTCGATACCTTCGCCAGTTTTGGCTGAGATACGCGCCATTGGGGTATCGCCGCCCCATTCTTCTGATACCACTTCTTTCGTGGTTAACTCATTTAGGACACGATCCGGATCAGCACTTGGCTTATCCATTTTGTTGATAGCAACAATGATAGGTGTGCCAGCAGCGCGAGCATGATCAATCGCTTCTGCAGTTTGTGGCATCATACCGTCATCAGCAGCAACAACGATTACGACGATATCTGTCGCTTGGGCACCGCGTGAACGCATGGCACTAAAAGCTGCGTGACCTGGGGTATCAAGGAAAGTAATCACACCGCGATCTGTTTTTACATGGTAAGCACCGATATGCTGGGTAATACCACCCGCTTCGCCAGTCGCAACCTTAGTTTCACGGATTTTATCGAGTAGTGATGTTTTACCATGGTCAACGTGACCCATGATAGTAACCACTGGTGGACGCGTTTGGATATTACTGCTGCGCTCATCAACGGCATATTGTAGATCATCTTCAACTTTGGTATCGCTGACTGGTACAGGGTTGTGACCCATCTCTTCAACAAGTAGACTGGCTGTTGCTTGATCAATCATATCTGATTCACGAGCCATTTCACCCATTTTCATCAGCAATTTAGTCACTTCACGAGCTTTAACCGCCATACGCTGCGCGAGATCTGCTACGGTGATTTGCTCACTAATCTCAACATCATAAATAATTTTATCAAGCGGCTTTTCAAACTTATGCTGTGTCGACTGACTTGAACGTAAACCATTTTTACGGTTTTTGATTTCACGCTCATCTTGATTCTTACGGCGACGACCACGAGCTCCAGTGCTACTTGCACCGCGCTTGATTTCACGACGTTCCTTTTCAAATGATTCTTCTAACGCATCACCGACTAGACCTTCTGCCAGTGGCTCGTCTTTACGAACTTCAGCAGCAGGCTGATCCGTATATTGACCCGCCATTTTACGCATTTGCTCAAGCGTACGTTTTTGCGCTTCTTTCGCTTGGGCTTGACGAGTTTCTGTTTCGATTTGACGTAAACGATTCTCTTCTTTTTCACGTACTTCGCGAGCTTTGCGCTCAGCTGCCGTTTCAACTTTTGGTTTGGTTGCAGCGACTTTTTTCTTCGGCTGTTCTTTTGGCTTAACTTCAACAGCGGCTTTACCACCTTTTTTCACAACCACTGAGGTTGAGATATCGTCATTCTTGTCGTCTGATTTTTTGCTAGAACCTAAGCTTGCACGCATCGCAGCTAAGGTTGCTGCTTGACGCTCTTCAGATTTTTTCTTGGTGGCAGCACGCTCTTCAGCATCTTTAGCAGCACGCTCTTGCGACTCAATCATCGCTTGCTCACGCGCAGCCAATTCTTCAGCCATTTTCTCTGGATCAGGCTTTTCGAATACTTTCTTTTTACGCACTTCAACATTGACACTCTTAGATTTTCCTGAAGAGCCGGTCACACGCGCGGTGCTAGTTGTCTTAGACTTCAGACTAATACGACGCTTTTCTTGCTGACCATGACTTTGTTTTAAATACGTCACCAGTTTTTCTTGCTCAACCTCAGTAACTAAGTCATCTTCTGCGCGAGTAGGCAGTCCAGCATCTACCAGTTGCTGTTGTACAGCACTCGTAGTTTTGCCTACCATATCTGCCAGTTCTTTGACGGTCTTATCTGCCATTTAATATCACCTACTGTCTATTATTTGCTATATGTTCAATTCAGTTGTTGGCTACAAATGATTGGGGTAAGGCTGGTATTTGTATTGCAATCATACCAACACTTTATTATCGATAGCATATCACCAAAAGACAGCGATATGCAGTCACCGCTTATTCATTGAACCAAGATTCCCGAGCTTTCATGATGAGTTTTCCTGCGGTTTCAGTATCTAATCCTTCGATATCTTCTAAATCGAAGACGGCTTGTTCTGCCAAGTCATCAACGGTGATGATGTCTTTTTGTGCCATTTTATAAGCCCAGCTGACGGTCATACCCTCAAGATCTTGTAACTCTTGACTTGGCTCTTTCATGTTTTGTTGTTTAAATAATTCATCTGCAATGACCACTTCTTTGGCGCGCTCTTGAATCATATCAATCGCTTCATCATCTAAACCCTCTATATCATAAAAGGTTTCGACTGGTACATAAGCCACTTCTTCGATACTGGTAAAACCAATATCAACAAGCGCATGCGCTAGGTCGCGATCCACCTCTAAACGCTCATAGAATAATTCGATGAATGCTTTAGATTCGTTTTCTTGACGCTGCTGATACTCTTCTTCTAGCATCATATTAAGCTTATAGCCCGTAAGCTCGGACGCCAAACGGACGTTTTGACCTTGTGAGCCAATCGCGCGCGCCAACTGATCGTTGGTACTAAAGATAATATCGGCCATCTGCATGTCTTCATCTAAAATAATACTGCTGACATCAGCTGGCTCTAAAGAACTGATAATGAATTGTGCTGGATCATCTGACCACACCACCACATCAATACGTTCGCCATCAAGTTCTTGCTGTACCGCTTGAATACGCGTACCACGCATACCGATACAAGCACCAACAGGGTCGATACGATGATCGTTAGTCTTCACCGCTATTTTAGCACGAGTACCTGGCAAGCGAGCGACGTTACGGATTTCAATAATTTGTTCTGCAATCTCAGGCACTTCTTTTTGCATCAAGGCTGAAAGCATCTCAGGATGGGTACGTGACAACAATAGCTGTGCACCGCGGTTTTCACGATTCACATGATACAAGATAGCGTTGATGCGCGATTTTGCACGCAGCTGCTCACGTGGCAACATCTGATCGCGTGAAAGATAACCTTCTGCGTTGTCACCTAAATCGATAATATAACCATCACGAGTTTGCTTTTTGACTTCGCCGTACATCATCTCACCAACACGTGGCTCAAAAGCATCAGCTACGAGCGCGCGCTCAGCTTCACGAATTTTTTGAATGATAACTTGTTTGGCTTGAGTCGCCGCAATACGACCAAACTCAATCGATTCGATTTGCTCTTCTTTAACATCACCAATAGACCATTCATCTTGATCAAGGTCAGTAATTGCTAACTGACAGGCAGGCATTTCGTGATCTTCATCTGCAACCACTGTCCAGTAACGATAAGTATCGTAATCGCCCGTTGTACGGTCGATGGCAACCCGTACGGCCACTTCTGGCTGTTCGGTATATACTTTTTTCTTCGTCGATACCACTAAAGCGTCTTCGATGGCTTCAAAGATATCTTCAGGATTTAAGCCCTTTTCATTACTGACAGTTTCTACTACCGTTAAGATTTCACGACTCATACTATACCTGTCCTATCATTTTTTAATTGACTTAAATTTTATAATTTATGACTTGCTATATATTTTCACCGTAAGCTATCTAAGCTATTTGGAGACTACGCTATTTGAAGAGTAAGCTATTAGAGAGTAAAGTTTTAAAGATTAAGCATCTTCATAAACCAAATTGGCTTTATCGATATTACTTAACGCAATTTCAAACTGTTCACCATCACTTGACGTCAATTTCAAGGTGTTTGCATCAATATTATCTAGAGTACCAGTGGCTTTACGGCGTTTTTGATCGCCATCACCAATCGCTTGTATTAAACGCAAACTCACGGTTTGACCCACATAAGCATGCATCTGCTCATCTGAGAAAAAAGCACGGTCAAAACCTGGCGAAGACACTTCTAAAATATACTCACCAGCGATAGGATCATGAACCTCAAGAATACCGCTCACTTGATGGTTCACCGCAGCACAGTCTTCGATGGTCACGTGCTTATCTTGGGCTTGCTCTTCTGGCAGCGCCTCAATATAAATACGTAATAAAGAGC
Source organism: Psychrobacter sp. FME5 (assembly GCF_014861375.1). NCBI lineage: Bacteria > Pseudomonadati > Pseudomonadota > Gammaproteobacteria > Moraxellales > Moraxellaceae > Psychrobacter > Psychrobacter sp. FME5. Next base: position 7,125 of record NZ_RRYX01000015.1, read on the forward strand.
GATTGCCTTGTGGCGCGAATTCTATGCCCCACAATGCCACATCACAAGCGGCGACGGCAGGGGCAATAATATTGGTCAGTTCTGCAACTTTGGTCGAAAGCTTCATAATCTATTTATATTTTCCTATTCACTTATCTATCGTACTTAATAAACTGTTTTAAAGTCTTTGCTTATCTCTGCCATCATATAGTATTTATTTAACCATAAGAGACACTGTCATTGTTTTATTTTTAAATCACAAACCTATCATTATTATATAGGCCATTATCATAGAGACGCTGTGTATTTATATGAGGATGAGCGTATAAAACATCAAGCTCAGCCAAACCATGCTTTTATTATTCATAAAGCAGTACTATCGATAAAAGAGTGAGGAGTAAAAGAGTACTAAAAAATAGTTTGCTTAAGAAACGTCACTCTAATGACGACGAGTAATAACAAGCTACCATAAATGGCGTCGTACTCTATAGGCCTAGAGCTTAGCATAAGTAGGATAGATACCGCGATAACGCCAATCATCAGATACAAAAAAACCCACAAACATAATGGTGGGCTAATCGGTACTGACAAATTTAGCGTGCAATACATCAGTATAAAAAATGGTAGCGGGGGCTGGATTTGAACCAACGACCTTCGGGTTATGAGCCCGACGAGCTACCAGACTGCTCCACCCCGCATCAATCTAGAACGCGTATTATAGGGAGGTTTTATAGAAGTGTCAATACTTATTTAAAAATAATTTAAAATAAAGTATTTAACTCGATCAACTCTCTTAATACGATACTACCTTAACAGCTTTATACTTTGAAATATATCAATTTAAAAAACTAATACTTCAAAACTTGGTGCGATTGGGGGGACTTGAACCCCCACAGCTTGCGCCACCACCCCCTCAAGATGGCGTGTCTACCAATTCCACCACAATCGCATTCTTCTCACTGCTCTGTTTTCTAACCTTTACTCTATTTTAATAGATGCTTTAAGGTAGGCACCAATAGACAAAGACTTGTAAAAACAGAAAAGCATTGTAAATCTAACGCCTTAAAATAGCAAGCGTTGCCTATTCAAAAACGCTTACGAAAAAATAACTATTCAGGGTTTTGAGTCAAAGGGCGTGGTGTTTGTGGTGCTGAAACCGGCGCATCTAAACGAAACTGATCTTCTGCCTGCTTACGAGCATGAACCGCAAGAGTCATACTGGTGATAAAAAATATGACCGTAAGCACCGCAGTCGCACGCGTCAAGAAGTTAGCCGTTCCTGCTGCACCAAATACAGTGCCTGAAGAGCCAGCACCAAACGAAGCCCCAGCGTCTGCCCCTTTGCCATGCTGTATCAAAATCAAGCCGATCATGGCAATCGCCACGATAATGTGCAGGGCTAATATAAACGTAAACATGGTGGCCTCTTTTGCCGCGTAATGACGACTGATAACGGAAAATAAATCTTAAGGTTAATGGTGATAGCAATTAGCGCGCAATAACGCCAATTCGATTGTGTTAAATAAGGCGCATTGTACACGATTGCAAGGGCACTGTTAAACCTACTTTTGCCAACTGATAAAGACATTTTATATACGCATGAGATATTTATTAGCTGTATTTTGCTTATATTAACTAAATATTTGCACTACTAAAGGCTTTGGCAATCATCAAAAAACTTTCGGCCTTTAATGAAGCGCCGCCGACCAATGCACCGTCAATCATAGGATCTGAGGCAAAGCTATCGGCATTATCAGCATTGACACTACCTCCATATAAAACAGTCATTGAATCAATGGCTTCGGCAAAACTGGCCATCTTTTGCTTAATATGCTGGTGGGTTTTACTGACTTCAGCCACGGTCGGTACTTTGCCAGTGCCAATCGCCCAGACTGGCTCGTAAGCAATGATTAGGCGCTCAGGTAATGATGCTATCAGGTCTGGCTGCTGGGCAAGCAAGTCTTTAATAACCGATAACTGGGTATCGATGACGTCAAGCGTTTGCTTAGCATCGTATTGCGCTTGGGTTTCCCCAATACAAAGTATCGCGCCTAAGTTCTGCGTCAGTGCATGCGTCAGCTTTTTTACTAGGCTATCATTAGATTCGTTATGGTATTGACGGCGCTCAGAGTGTCCAAGTATCGTCCACGTTGCGCCAGTATCTGCTACTTGCTGCGCTGAGCAATCACCCGTATACGCGCCAGTGCTCGCACTGTGAGCGCTGATATCTTGAGCCGCACTAAGTATTGAACTGCCTTTTAAACGTGCATTCACAGCCGCCAGATGAATACAGCTTGGCGCCACCATTAACGTGCATCGTTTCGATACCTCTATAGCGGCTTGCTTTTCGGCATCAACTGCCACCAATAAATCGTCTAATAACACATTGACGTCGTGGCTCGTTGCTGGATTTTGTTTCCAATTGCCAATTACCCAAGCTTGCATACCTATCTACCTTGTCTCATGTATTCATGCCAATGCGGCTGATATGCGCGCCAGTATAACAAATAATTCACAAGTGCTATAGTATAGTGCTGCCCAAATCAAAACAGAGCTTTACGGTTAGGGTGGGTTAAATAGCCGACCATGGCATTGATAGAAAACAGCTATATATAGTTGACTCACCTTTAAAAGGCTATAGCACTGCTGAGATTAATTTTTCATAACCTCCATCTACGCAGGCATAGCAAGCAAAATCTATTCTAATAGCGCGTTATAGTATTTATTTTATTTAGGTCTGATTGTAGTCTGGTTTTATATTTTTACGCTGTGCTTGCGCTATTGATATATTTTCACCAACTATCCATTTAATGGTCTATATACAGCCTTTAAAATAAAGCCTTCAAAGTGAAGTAAAGTCCTATATTATATTGATAGAAAACCAAACACTGCCTATTCATAAAAAAGCATCACTATAAATAGTACGCTAAACTAAAATGGCGACAGTGCTGTTATTGATAAAAACACGTGACTCTTAAAGGTTATATAAATAGGGGTTATTTAGATAGGGGCTATATAACCCCTAGGTAAATACACAAAATAGTTGGTATTAAGGAGAGGTCATAATGTCTATTACAACCAATAAGTATGGTGGTTTAGCACAACAACTTATCAATGAAGGGGTTGTCAGCGAAGCGAACATGAAAACCGCGCAAACCGAGTCGCAGCAGCAAAAAATAGGGCTGGTACCATACTTAGTAGACAATAAGATGGCCAAAGCCTCACAACTGGCTCAGATGCTGTCACAAGCCTTTGGCGACCCTCTTTTCGACCTTGATGCATTAAACCTCAATGTTATCCCAAAAGACTTAGTCGACGAAAAAATCGTTCGAAAATTTAATGCTTTGCCAATTTTTAAGCGCGGTCAGCGCTTATTTGTCGCTCTAAGTGATCCGACACGTATAGATGCCATTGATGCGATTGCTTTTAATTCCCGCCTATCTATTGAAACGGTTGTCGTCGAAGAAGATAAGCTCAAAAAGCACATCGAAAGTCTTTACGCCGATACCATGCAAAGTTTTGATAGTTTCTCTGACGGTGACTTCAACGTTGGCTTGGAAGACGGCGAAGAAGCCGATGAAGAAGGTGAAACTAAGCTTACCGATAGTGTAGAAGAAGCACCAGTCGTCAAATTCGTCAATAAAATGCTGGTCGATGCCATACGCATGGGCGCCTCTGATTTGCATTTTGAGCCCTATGAAAAAACCTATCGCGTTCGCTTTCGGGTCGACGGGGTGATGCAAAAAATGGCCAACCCGCCCGTACAACTTGCAGGGAAAATCGCAGCGCGTTTAAAAGTGATGTCACAAATGGATATCTCAGAGCGCCGTGTCCCGCAAGATGGACGTATCAAACTGAAGTTATCCAAAGATAAAGCCATCGATTTTCGGGTTAGCTGCTTGCCTACCCTATTTGGGGAAAAGCTGGTCCTACGTATCCTAGATCCATCATCGGCGATGCTCGGCATTGAAGCACTCGGTTATGAGCCTGATCAAAAAGAGATGTTTTTAGAAGCGCTACACAAACCACAAGGTATGCTACTGATTACGGGTCCAACAGGTTCTGGTAAAACCGTATCGTTATATACGGGTATCAATATACTTAACACGGGTGATACTAATATCTCAACCGCTGAAGACCCAGTTGAGATTAACCTTGAAGGGATCAATCAGGTCAACGTCAACCCGAAAGTGGGACTGAATTTTTCCACTGCTCTTAAGTCATTTTTACGCCAAGATCCTGATATCGTGATGGTTGGTGAGATTCGTGACCTTGAAACCGCTGAAATTGCGATAAAGGCGGCGCAGACAGGACATATGGTGCTGTCAACCCTACACACCAACTCCGCACCTGAAACCTTGACGCGTTTGCGTAATATGGGCGTGGCTTCCTTTAACATCGCAACGTCAGTGAATTTGGTCATTGCCCAGCGGCTAGCGCGGCGTTTATGCAAAAACTGTAAAAAACCGATTACCATCCCACGACAAAGTCTGCTTGAGCTTGGTTTCACCGATGCCGACTTAGACAATCCAGATAATATCATTCATGAGCCAGTAGGCTGTAATGAATGCCGTGAAGGTTATAAAGGGCGTGTGGGTATCTACGAGGTGATGAAAGTCAATTCAGATATTTCACGAATTATTATGGAAGACGGAAACGCCATAGATATCAAAGATGCGGCTCTCAAAAATGGCTTTCGAGACCTACGTCGCTCTGGTATTTTGAAAGTGTTGCAAGGCGTGACCAGTATTCAAGAAATGATGCGTGTCACCTCCGAATAATATCTTCTAAACCGTCAGGCGCCTTATTATTATAAGCCAGCAATAACCATTGCTGAACAGAATTAAAAATAAAACAGATGGACACTGGTTTTTTGCGCTAAAATAGAGTAATCCAGCTATTATTAGCTAGGCATTATTTATATACTTGCAATATCTAATTAGATAATTTTTGAGGGTAGTCACATGGCAAAAGCTAAGACCGATATGTTGTTAGACTTTGTCTATGATGGGGTGAACCGCCGCGGACAAAAAGTGAAGGGTGAAACCACCAGTCGTAGTTTGGAGCTGGCGAAAGCCACTCTACGCAAGCAAGGTATTACGGTCAAAGGCATCAAGAAAAAACCAAAGCCCTTATATACCTTTAAAAAATCTATTAAGCCTATTGATATTGCTATTTTTGCCCGTCAATTGGCAACCATGATGAAAGCAGGCGTACCATTGACACAGTCCTTTGAGATTGTTGCTGATTCTCTTGATAACCCTAGTATGAAAGAGCTAGTTTTGCAAATAAAAGCGGATATTGAAGCCGGTGGCACCTTTGCGTCGGCATTACGTAAGCATCCACGCTATTTTGACGATCTCTTTTGCTCTCTTATCGATTCTGGTGAGCAGTCCGGTTCTTTGGAAACCATGCTTGAGCGGGTTGCGACCTATAAAGAGAAAAGCGAATTACTCAAAGCGAAAATTAAAAAAGCCATGAAGTATCCTATAGCGGTCATCGTGGTTGCTATCATTGTCACCATTATTCTACTGGTCAAAGTAGTTCCTGTATTTTCTGGATTATTTGAATCTTTTGGTGCAGAGCTACCTGCTTTTACCCAAATGGTGGTGGGTATGTCTGAGTGGATGCAGGCATGGTGGTTCCTTTTACTTATTATTATTGGCGGCACTATTATTGGTTTTTCAGAAGCCAAAAAGCGCTCTAAGAAATTTCGCGATTTTTTAGACCGTGCTGCGCTAAAAGCCCCAATTTTTGGCAACATTGCTTATCAAGCGGTCATTGCCCGTTTTGCTCGTACGCTGTCTACGACTTTTGCCGCTGGCGTACCGCTTATTGATGCTTTGGATTCTACGGCTGGTGCAGCAAATAATGTGGTGTTTTATAACGCGATTCAGCAAATTAAAAACGACGTCGCTACCGGTCAACAATTACAGTTTTCTATACGCTCAACCAATTTATTCCCCAGCATGGCTATTCAAATGGTCGGTATCGGCGAAGAATCTGGTAGTTTGGAAGAAATGTTAGATAAGGTGGCCGTCTATTACGAAAACGAAGTCGATAACGCCGTCGATGGTCTGACCAGCTTGATGGAACCGCTAATTATGGCGGTATTAGGGGTCTTAATCGGTGGCTTGGTCATTGCCATGTACTTACCAATCTTCCAGATGGGCTCAGTGGTAGGCTAAAGGCTAATTAAAGGACAGCGATTTGATGCAGTTTATACAGTTATTACAAGAAAATATGGCTATCGCGCTAGCCACATTTGGTCTATTAGGTCTTTGTGTTGGTAGTTTTTTAAATGTGGTGATTCATCGTATTCCACTGATGATGATGGTCGCTTGGCGACAAGAATGTAGCCAGTTCGTATCTGAGCAAACAGACATGCCGCGCGAACATACTGCGCCGCTGGCAGATATTGTCGCCACTGATACACCAATCACCTTAAGTCACCCAGCCTCGCGCTGTCCGCACTGTGGACATAAAATTAAATGGTACGAAAACATACCTTTAATCAGCTGGATGGCACTACGCGGACGCTGCTCAGACTGTAAAGCATTTATAGGGTTACGTTATCCCATCGTTGAACTAGTTACTGCTCTGCTCTCTATATTGGTTATTTATAAATTTGGTGTCAGTGCCGCTGGAATATCTGCATTAGTGTTGGTATGGACCCTCGTGGCCTTAACCGGTATTGATTTTGATACCCAATTGCTGCCCGACCGTCTAACCTTTCCATTAGCAGGGCTAGGACTGGCTGTAAACTCACAAGGCTGGTTTGTCACACCAACCCAATCGATTTGGGGCTTACTATTTGGCTTCTTGTCTTTATGGATAGTGGTCAAGGTGTTTTATTTAATCACTAAGAAACACGGTATGGGTCAAGGAGATTTTAAATTATTAGCAGTACTGGGGGCTTGGCTTGGCCCTTTGATGCTACCACTAATTATTCTATTGTCATCTTTACTTGGCTCGATCGTTGGAATCATTCTCATGAAAAAACAGGGCGAGAGCCAGCCTTTTGCCTTTGGTCCTTATATCGCCATTGCTGGTATCGTGGCTTTATTATACGGGTCAGATATCGTCAGCTGGTATCTTGGTATGTACACATAGACAGTAACTATTCTTAATAGTTACTGTTAACCTTTAACAACCAATGTCACTAATACTACTAATGTCACCGCAACTGCAAGGCTATAGTCAAAAAACTTAAAATGACTACAGTGCTACTGTTCATCGACTACATTATCCTTTTATCCGTCAGATAAGTCATTATTATGTCAAAATCTATAGAAACACGCTCACCTTATTCGCATCAACCACAAACACCTGAGCCTAGAAGTAAAACTTTAGTCGTGGGTTTGACCGGAGGTATCGGTAGCGGAAAATCTGCTGCCAGCGACTGGTTTGCCCAGCAAGGGATTAATATTATTGATGCGGATATTATCGCCCATGAAGTGGTGGCTAAAGGCAGCGCTACTCTGCGCAAAATTCAAAGAAAATTTGGTGATTGGGTGTTAAATGCCAATGGAGGGATGGACCGCGCCGCTGTGCGGACGCATGTGTTTGCCCATCCTGAAGCGCTCATTGAGCTTGAGTCAATCACCCATCCAGCGATACGCGAAGCCGCTAAAATACAATTAGCACAGAGTACGTCATCTTATGTGGTGTTGTCAGCGCCTTTGCTGATTGAAGCCGCAGAAGCTGGGCTAGCCAACTTATGCCAGCGTATATTGGTCATCGATGCGGCTGAAGACACGCAGCTTGCGCGTGCCAGTCAGCGTGATGAGCAAAGCGTGCAGAAAATCAAAGCGATTATGGTCAATCAGCTGAGCCGTGAAGAACGTAACCGTCATGCTGATGATGTGGTGTTAAATGAAAGTGATCTTACGGCTCTATATTTACAACTAGAACCGCTGCATCAAGACTACATCACGCTTGCCCAGCAGCTAAAGTTCGCTGCCGATTGATCTCGTATAAAGCCATACCAGTGGCCACGCTCACATTTAAGCTTTGTAAGTTACCATGCTCATTGCCTGACATCGGAATATAAACTAGCTCATCACAGCTTTCTGTAGTCAGGCGGCGCATTCCCTCGCCTTCCGACCCCATAATAATGGCAGTCTTGCCAGTCAAGTCTGCTGCATGTATTGGTTTAGCGTCAGCATTGAGCGCGGTACCAAACACAAATACCCCAGCATTTTTAATCTTTGCCAGCGTGCGTGCCAAATTGGTCACGCTAACAATGGGCATCATCTCTGCTGCGCCCACTGATACCTTGGCAACGGTCGGGGTAAGGCTTGCCGCATGATGCTTTGGACAAATAACGGCATCGACACCCATTGCCACAGCGGTACGCAAGCACGCACCGAAGTTATGCGCGTCGGTGATTTGATCTAAAACCAATAATAAGCACTGCTCACGACCAGCAAGCGTATCAAGCAAACCTTCATCAGCGAAACCTAGCGGACGCGCATTAAGCACCACGCCTTGGTGTTGCGGGCTGCCACAAAGCTGGGTGAGCTTGTCTTTTTGGGTTGGTTGAATGCTGATTCCGTTAGCGCTTGCTTGCGCCATGATAGTCTGTACATGGCTGTCACTCTCGCGTCCCTGCTGCACAAATAGGCTCAGCCCATCGAGAGGACGGTGTTCGAGTAAAGCATCAATCGCGTGAATGCCATAGAAATAGGTTGGTTTTGCCATAATAGGCCTATTGATTATAAAGTGGGTATCGCACTATTTTGATAAAAACCATGCGATAAAAAGACAGGTCTGTAATTGTAGCAACTAATACACATTTTCATATAAGTAATAGCACTAAAAAAAGAAAAACCTTACCAATACGATAAGGTTATTACTTTTGAAGGATAGAGTTGCTGTTTGAAGGCTTGGGTTTTTGGCGTTATCTATCATCTAACGACACGTCCAACAGTGCTCTCTTTCAGCAGTATTAGCCTTCTAAGTGACAGACATACTGTACGATTTCTTCTGTCCGCAAATTAAAACCACTATTGCCTTCGACAACAAACGATTGTCCCGCACGGTAATAGCTAAATTCTTCATCACCATTTATTTTGACTTCACACTCACCGCTGATGATTTCGATACGCTCAGAAGTATTGGTACTAAAATGATAATGCTCGACCAAATTGTCGCAAGGCAAAATCACTCCTAACGTCTTATGGCGACCGTCCTCAAACATAATGGTATGGCTCGAGCAACGACCATCGTAAGATACCGTGGCTTGAGCATTGACTGTTACATTGGTAAATTGCGCCGCTGTCATAGTGGCTTCCTTATCAAATAATTATTGCAAAACTAAAAAATAAGTAACTGGATTAAGTACAACTAAAATGCGAATACTTCTAGAATGCTTACTCTAAATACTACATATTTTGATATTCGACGTCTGTGTTTCTGCTATAGGAACATTCTAGTATAATGATGAAAGTGCTTATCCCTGCCGTTATACGCTGTTTAATTTTATGATGAAAAATGATTGTCATGCAACATCGTGCATAAAACTTAGCACCGCGCCTAAAACTTAGTAGCAAGAGTTTATCATTATGTGAGATTATGCTACCACATTATATCTATAAAGTTTGTTAAAGCGGCTATCAAAGTTCCGCTCATTATTAAAATAGTGATTGATATAGTCAATCCAATTTAAAACAATTCATGCCAGCAGAGCGCTATTTTTCACGCACCTCTTTTATAGTAGACTGGCTATATGACTGATTAGCTTTAAAATTTGTATTTAAGACTTTTTGCTACCATAATATTTAGTAGTATTAACCGAACACTTTCATTCCTTTATTTACTCTATTTTTCAATTTAATTGGCTTAGAGATGACTTCTTAGCATTGTATTATATGCAGGATTCATTGTCTGTCATGAGAGGCGTTGATGCTAGTATCTTTAACTTTACATCAGTTTGCACTGATCGCTCAGCACGAGCTTAGTGTGGCTGAAGGCTTCAATGTCATCACTGGTGAGACGGGTGCTGGCAAATCGCTGCTATTAGACGCACTATCCTTATGTGCCGGTGAGCGCGCCGACAGTGCGATGGTCAGACATGGTGCCACGCACGCAGATATTTATGCGCAGTTTGATGTACAAGATAACAGCGTCGTTGCCGATTGGTTCGCCAAAAATGACCGCGCGCTAGACGAGCCAGAAGTATTAATTCGCCGCCAACTGAGTAATACCGGACGCTCAAAATCATGGCTAAATGGCTCTCCTGTCAGCTTGGCTGAGCTAAAAAACTTGGGGTCGTTATTGGTCAATATTCATAGTCAGCATGCTCAGCAGGCCTTGCTTAAGCCGCAGTTTGTGGTGCAATGGCTAGATGAAATGGCGCAGATAACACCGCTAGCGGCAAAAACAACAAGCAGCTATCAAACTTATCAGCAGCTCAAACGCCAAGCTGATGATATTGCTAGTCGTGAGGCACAGCGCCAAGACCGTATCCAACTGTTGCAAAGCCAATTGGCCGATATCGCGCCGCTATTGGCGGTTGATTATGCAGAAATAGAAGCGGAGCATGAAGAGCTGTCTAACATAGAAGCCTTAATGCAAGAGGCCAGTCACGGTCTGCATTTGCTCGATAATGATACCGATGAGCCAGATGTTATGACCTTATTGGGGCAAGCAATTAAACTCTGCGATAATCAAGTCAGCGTTAGCCAAACCTTTGAGCAAGCCTCTGAACAGCTGCATTTGGCGCAGCAGCAAATCACTGAAGTGACGGGCTTGTTGTCAGATTATGCTGAACAGCAATTGCCTGACCCTGAGCGTCTGCAAACATTAGACAGTTTAATCAGTTTGGGCCATCGTTTATCACGTAAGCATGGCCTGCCCGCTAGCGATTTGCTTGAAGAAGCAAAGGGTTGGGAGATGCAATTAGAGCAACTAGAAAATGAGCCAAGCAGTGATGTAATGGCGGCACAAATTGAACAAGCATGGCAAGATTATCTAACGCTCGCGACTAAGCTACATAAAGCGCGCACTAAAGCGGCGCCAATTGTCAGCAAGCAACTGATTAAGCAATTACAACCGCTCGCCTTACCCAATGCGCGCTGTGAGTTTGTCTTTAACAAAAAAGCCGATTCTAGCCAATATAATGGGCAAGGTTGCTTTGATATTGATTTATTATTTAGCGCCAATGTGGGTATGCCGATGCAGCCACTACACAAAACTGCCTCGGGCGGTGAGCTGTCGCGCATGGCACTGGTGATGCAAGTCCTGCAAGCAACCAATGCTGATAATAATGCCGCCAAACCCATGCTGGTATTTGACGAAGTCGATGTTGGTATTAGCGGCGGTACGGCACAAGTCGTCGGTGAGCTACTGCGCGCACTGGGACAAACGCAGCAATTGCTGGCCATTACCCACCAAGCACAAGTCGCGGCACAAGCACACCAGCATATTTTGGTACAAAAACATCATGACCAGCAAACCGAAAGTGAGCTGTTAATCCTCACCGATAGCGCGCAAGTCGATGAGCTGGCACGCATGTCTGGCGGCGTAAAAATCACTGACGTCACCCGTGACCACGCCCGTAGCTTATTGTCCGATGTTAAGTAAAAACCGCTTATCTACACTAAGTATCTAATAATGGCTAAATATTTGCTTTAGTTGATTTTTTACCCATTAACGCCATATAGTGGTCTCCCACCTTTATTAGTAGGTTACGTTTGTCTCTATGTCTAAAGCCAATTTGACCCATCATTTCTTAATTGCAGCGCCAGAGCTGTCAGACCCTAGGTTTGAGCAGGCGCTAATTTATATCTGCCGACACGATAAACACGGTGCGCTTGGTCTCATGGTCAATCGTCCGCTGGAACAAACTCGGGTGGGAAAATTACTAGAGGATTTAGACATTGAGGTTACCGATCCGCAAGTGATGGATGACTTGCCGTTAGAAGGTGGCCCTATGTATCCTGAAGTGGGCTTTGTGCTGCATACCGGACAACCTCAGTGGGCGTCTTCTTTTGCCATTTCAGAAAACGTTTGTATCACCACTAGCCAAGATATCCTCAAACGCATCGCTGATGGTCAAGGTGTTGGACACTATCAGCTGTGCTTGGGCCATGCCAGTTGGGGCAAAAAACAGTTAGAGACTGAGCTTGATAACGGTGACTGGTTAGTGTGTCCCGCTGATCTGAATTTGTTGTTTGATACGCCATTTGAACAGCGCTGGCAAATAGCCGCTGATAAGATTGGGGTTAATTTTGACTATCTTAGCAGCGATATTGGTCATGCTTAGGGTGTGTTGAACATTCACAAATATATTGGTGATGAGCGCAAAAAGTATCATCTAGGTTAAAGCCATTAAGTTAAAAAAAATGGTGTTCAATAGAAATAGGAAGCACGCATCATTATGGTAGATTCTGAAACTAGCATTGCAACGGCAACTGCTGACACTGCTACAGTAGAGCCAACCGTTAAGCCGCACCTCATACTAGCACTCGATTACGGGGTCAAAAAAATGGGCATGGCGCTTGGAAACACCATTACCGAAACCGCGCGTGCCTTCGATATTTTAGCGATGAATAATGGTCAGCCTGATTGGGACAATTTATTAGGTATCATCAAGATTTGGGGTGTGGCAAAGGTGGTAGTTGGACTACCGCTCAATATGGACGGTAGCAGCTCAATGCTCTCAAAGCGTGCGCACAAATTTGCGCGGCGTCTAGCACATAGAGTCATGGAGCAGCGTTTACCAGTGACAGTGACTCTATGTGATGAGCGCTTAACATCCGTTGCTGCGCGGGAAATAGCCTGGGAAAATGGCTGGATTAAAAATGAGCGCGACCCGATTGATGACATCTCCGCCTGTATTTTGATGTCGACTTATTTTGCTGATCCTAATAGTAGTATCGCAATCGACGCTATCAAAGCCAATTAATTGCGCGACCGCTTGATTTTCAACATTCCGCCAACTTCTGCTAGACCCTCTAAACGGATAAGCGACTGAATTATTATGACCACTGTCTCAGACCAATCCTTAAAAAATAACTCGCGACATGGTTTTGCGCCGCTGGCCATCGCCCGTATCAAGGGCGCTCAGCGTGCCAATAAAATTGCCATTTACCTCATTTATGCCGCCATTATTGCTTTTATGGTCTTTGGCACCATTGCTAGTATAAAAGCTTTTCATGACAATCAGTTGCTGTATCGTTTGTTCTTTAATCTGCCCTACGCGCTGATTGCGCTGACCATTCCGCTAACGCTCTATGATGCGTTTATTATCTATCGCTATCGCCTCAATCAATCCTCGATGGTGATAATGACCATTGGCGTCTCAAGCATTATCCTTATCGGTGGGCTGTTATTTGCTGATACGGCTTGGTTAGGATTGGCATCGTGGCTTGGCGTGGCGTTTTTATTCAAAGTGAGCTTTAAACGTTTTTTTAATTTTTTGGAAGTGGCAGACTTGCCTGACACTGATGAAAAAACAGATGAAAAACAAGAAACAACCACTGATCCAGAAAACACCCCTTTATAGCAACATAAAAAACAATGCACAGCGACCACACTTATCTCTTAGGTTAAGAAAATTAATATTATGACCACTTCAATATCCGACACCACTATCCAACATCATTTAGACACTCAAGGACTGATTTGTCCTGAGCCAGTGATGATGCTGCATCGAACCATTCGTAAAGCAGAAAGCGGCGAAGTAGTTGAAATACTCGCCACCGATCCAGCGACCACTCGTGATATCCCTAATTTTTGTCGTCATTTGGGTCATGAACTATTGAATCAAGAAGTGATTGCTGAAAATGTGAGCTTACGTTCCGATCCGGAAGAAATAACCATTGCTAGCGACGATGATGGGCCCACAAGCGCCACGCTTTATCGTTACTTGGTTAAGAAAAAAAGCGCTTAGGGGCTGTATAGAAATCAGCGCTTAATAGTTTAAAAATATTTTTGCTTTGTAAACAACGTATCACTCACAGAAGGTAAGCCGCGTGTTATCAACAGAAAAGCAGTATGTACAATGGTTTGAGGATGAAACTTTGCATAGCGCCCGCTGGCTGTCTGAGAGCAATCATGCGCCGCCTGCGCGTATCGTTTTAGTCGATGACAAAACGACCGCAGATGAAGCCTATCGCTTGGCTTGCGAAGGTACATCACTGCTGTGGCGCGGTGACTTTCATAATGCAAAACAACTGCTACAAGCCCTCAATCGACGTATCGATCGTACTAATGAACGTTCTGAACAGCGCAAAATAAAAAAAGCCGCTAATAAGTCTACGGCCGATAAGTTGGTCACCCCCGAAGCCATACCTAACTTATTTCATCAGCAACGCCAAACCCAAGCCCAACGTTCGCGCATATTAAGTCGTTTATTATTAGAGCTTGAGACTGGTTATGTCAGTAAGCTACGTCGCGCCCCCGATGTCAGTGCCGCTTGTATGGCAGCTTTTGGCCAGTTGGATGAATCTTGCTTGCTTTCGTTCCGTGACCTGCAAGGGGCGTTAGGCGCAGCGCAGTGGCGCGAAAAAGGCGTACCGATTGAGAGTTTAGGTCTATCGATTTTTCCACATTATGGGGTCTTTGCGCCAACACGTCACGAGTATGTGCAGTTGTTGCTCGATGCACCGCTGCCAGATACTTGTGATGTTGCCTTTGATATTGGTACTGGAACAGGTTTGCTGGCAGTTATCTTAGCGCAGCGCGGTGTGCAACAGATCATTGCGACAGACTTAAATCCGCGTGCGTTAGCCTGCGCCAGCGAGAACTTTGTGCGTTTGGAGTTATCTGCCGTACAGTTACAGCAAGCAGATTTGTTTCCAAATGATGCGCCGCTAGCCAATTTAATAGTTTGTAATCCACCTTGGTTGCCCGCTAAGCCAAGCTCGCCATTAGAGTACGCCGTCTATGACGCTAAGAGCACGATGTTGCGCGGGTTGTTGCAAGGTACAAAGCAGCATTTAGCCGAGCAGGGAGAAGTCTGGTTGATTCTGTCAGATTTAGCAGAACATTTGCAGCTGCGCAGCCGTGATGAGTTATTGGGCTGGTTTGCAGATGCTGGTTTAGCAGTCAAATACCGTCTCGATACCACCCCTAAGCATGGTCGTAGCCAAGATAATACTGATCCGCTATTTGCGGCGCGTAGTTTGGAAATCACTTCGTTATGGTGTCTAGAACGTGTTTAATATTCAACCACCGAGTATTATATTATGAGCCGCGACCGTGCCGTACAGCAGCGCCAACCAAAAGCGTTAGCCGTTGATGACGAGCCAACTTATATCACTGAGTTTCGTCAAGCCATGCTCTCGCGTGGTCTGGCAACGCGCACCCGCAATGCTTATGTCCGTGATCTGCGTTCTTGCGAGCTGACCAATCCTATCGCCCTGACACGTTGGCAGCCTGATGACGTGCTGCACTGCCTATCAACGCTTACCGTCGAAGGCAAAACCCCACGTACCCAAGCACGTATGCTCTCAAGCTTGCGCCAGTTTTACCTATGGATGATCGCCAGTAACCTGCGTGAAGACAATCCTTGCGAGCGCATCAAAAGCCCAAAGCTTGGTCGCCCATTACCAAAGGATTTAAGCGAAGGCGATGTCGATAACCTCCTTGCTGCACCTGATACCAGCACCGCGCTTGGATTACGTGATAAAGCCATGCTAGAAGTGTTGTATGCTTGCGGTCTGCGTGTCAGCGAGCTGATTAATCTATCGCTTGAGCAGGTGAATCTCAATTCAGGCTGGCTACAAATCACCGGTAAAGGTAATAAAACGCGATTGGTGCCTTTAGGTGAATACGCAGCAGACGCGCTGGAAGATTATCTAACCCATGGACGTGTGGATTTGATTGCACATTTAAAAGCAGGAAATTGCCAAGCAGTATTTTTGACCGCGCAAGGCGGCTATATGACGCGACAAAACTTTTGGTATTTATTAAAAAAATACGCCAAAATTGCCAGTATTGATAAAGAATTGTCGCCGCATACCCTGCGTCATGCTTTTGCCACGCATCTACTCAATCATGGCGCAGATTTACGTAGTGTGCAGCTATTACTTGGCCATAGCGATTTATCGACGACACAGATTTATACCCACGTAGCGACAGCGAGATTGCAAAAATTGCATGCAGAACACCATCCAAGGGGTTAAGTTGTTAGTGCGCGAGAATCACCACACTCGAGAACTACCTCACTGGAAATAAAAAACATCTATAGTTAAAATACTTTAAAAACACTACGATACTGCGGGTATAGTTTTTTTGCAGCCTCTGTCTGCGTAGGCACAGCAAGCAAGAAAAAACGGTACCTGCAGTACGTGATGTAGCGATATTACTTCTCACTGACTATATTACACCTGAACCAAAGTAAAAGCGGCAGTATTATTAATACTGCCGCTTTTTTATAACTATTAAAAACGTCATCTTATACCATTCACAAAAATTAGAGTAGCAAGGAAAACGAGTGTGACACGGCTAATCGTACTTTTTGGGTTTGGTATTATTTATATTTAAGACAATCGGCCTCATTGCTGATTCACATTTTTATAGTGATAATGATGACAAGCCTGCATATTCTGTGCCTTTTGACAGCACATAACGCTTACTGGTTTCACCATCTGTTAGGAAACCACCAAACGTCTGCGATACAGCGCTAAACAAAATAATACTAACGGCGCTCAGTGCCTCTTCAGCCAGCTCTTCAGTATGCAATAGCTCTTTGGCTTTTTCGACACTAATAACAGCACAGCTTTCGTTGGCACTAAGACGTGGATTGGTGTCTTCATTATAATTTTGATAGCAAAAGGCGATAGACACATATTCATCAGATCCTGATAGCTCAGCAAGATAAGCTTTGTCGATGGTTTTTACCGCTTCAACACACTTCACAGCAGGTTGCTTCTTAAGAGGCTTTAGCCGTCTGCTGTGTACGATATGAATAAACACTTCTTGTGCTGGGTTTGTTTTAGTTTTAATTCTAGACTTCATTTTTTAGCATCCTTTCTTTTTAATGAAAGCTTAGTAATACCATTCACAAAAATTAGAGTAGCAAGGAAAACAAGTGCAAGTGTTACGAGCTGTAGACTAAACGAGTTTGACATAGCTAATCGTAATTTTTGGGTTTGATATAAATTTAAGCTTAGTAAGCTGGTATGCTTCCCAGGATAATGGGAAGTTACTATAACAAACTATAATAAATAGTTGACCAGTGCGTTAGCTTTCTTAGTATTCCATAGCTTCCATAAGTATGCTATAGCTTTAAGACATAAATGCGTAAATGAATCTTTCTAATACGCTGCAACATAGCACTCAAAGGTAAATAAATCTCTACTCCTGACCACAACCACTCTTCCCCACGATACAATTCTAGCAATCGGTAGCTGCAAACCTGCCCTTTTCTCGTTACAATACTCGTCATGATGTGCACACTGTCTGATTGGGCGATGCACCCCCTATTACTTATCCATTATCCGAGAACCCCATGAGCCATAGACCCCCTGCTGACCTATTAGAAAAAGCGCAACATTGGCGCGAAGACATTAACTTTCGTGAAGATGTACTTGGCAAACCATTTGATTTTGCCACCACGTGGGGTATTTTTTCACCGCAAAAGCTTGACGATGGTAGCCTGATGCTACTTGATTATGTGGACTTTCAAGCCGATGATGACTCGATAGATTTAGGCTGTGGTTATGGCGTGCTCGGTATGACGGCGGCGCGTGAATGTCCGAATGGCCGACATACTTTGATTGATAAAGACTTTATGGCAGTAGAATATGCGCGTCTTAATTGTGAAAAAAATGGTCTAAAAAATGTCGATGTACATTTATCCAACGGCTTTAATCAGGTAGCAAAGGACAAAGACTTTAGTCTTGTGATGTCGAACTTGCCAGCCAAAGTGGGTAAAGAGCAGCACTATTTATACTTCCTCGATGCCTATGCACGTATGCGTCAAGGGGGCCGTTTTTATGTGGTAACGATTAATGGCTTACGTCAGTTTATGAAACGCTCGTTTACCGAAGTGTTTGGCAATAGCGAAAAGGTCAAACAAGGCAAGACTTATACCATTACCATGGCGACCAAAGAATAGCTTTTTGAAACCTTAAGTTTTTAAAAGCTAAGCACAAAAAAGCCCACTAAGACATTATCGTTTTGGTGGGCTTTTTTGTGCTTAGCTACTTTTTTACATTTGTCGTTTTAATAAATAGCCACCCAATATCGCACTGGCGATAATCGGTAATATGACCATTAATAACGGTGAAAACCCAGTTGCCAGCGAGACAAAACCAACTAAATCCTGGACGTAGCTAAACAACAAGCCAAATAATAAGGCCACTACGATACGTAAACCCAAGCTATGCGTACGCAGCGAGCCAAAGACGAATGAACAAGCAACAATCACCAGTGATAAGATAGACAATGGCGATAACAGCTTTTGCCAAAATGCCAGCTCATGACCTAAAGAACGGGTACTTTGTTGGCGCATAAACTGACGATGCTCATACAACTGGGTCAATGATAAATCATCCGCCTCACGAGTGAGCAAATACACTGACTCAGGGGCAAAGGGCAGACTTAAGGTATCTGACGGTGAGATGGCTTGGCTACTTTCAAAACCTTGATTGATAGTAAGCTCGGTCATATTATTCAGCTGCCATTCGTAACGATATTGTTCGCTCAGTTTGCTACTGGCAGTATTAATAGGCTCGCGCCCGATATATTGGCCGCCCTCAGCATGAACGGCAGTTTGCAAGCTACCCTTGTTATCTAAGTGCCAACGCTTTACCTGACCGATATTGCCTTGAACATCGGCATAATCGATATATAAGATATCGCTGCCATCTGGTTTTGTACTGCCATCGTTTGACTCTACAAAGCGTGGCTGCACGGTCCAATAACCGCGTACCGATGTCACCAACGAGCTGTTATCCTCATCGTTAATCTCTTTTGCCAATTGATTGGAATGCGGCAACACAAACTGATTAACCATCAATGCCAACAGGACAAAAATTAAAGCTGGCTGCAATACCCAGCCGACGATACGATAGACGCTAACTCCAGCGGCGCGCATCACGACCAACTCGCTGTTATTGGCGAGCAGGCCCAAACCAACCACTGCCCCAAGGAGCGCGCCCGTTGGGATAAATTGCTCTAAAAAATACGGTGAACGATAAAAGATATACTTAATCGCCTCACCCATCGTATAGCTATCATCTAGTGAGTCCAGCTCTGATAAATAAGAGAAAATAAGTTGCAGTGCCCATAAACCAATGACTGCAGCAATAATCGCTAATAAAGCATTGAGTTTCACATAGCGACTAAGCACTTTTAGGTTGGTAGGTTTTGCGGCCAGCTGTATCGGCTTTGGGGACTTGGCAAATAAGGAACGCATTAAGATTGCCCTCCTTGTGAGCCATTGCTTTGATTGTCAGTATTGTTTTGATTATTAGCCACCGCTAAAGGTTCATGCTCTGGTTTGCGAAAACGCAATCGATGCTGCACGCGGCTGCCCCAATTCATATAAAGTGCCAAGGCCATAAACCCTAACACCAACCACGCATAGGCCCAAACGCTCACACTGCCCTTACTCACGGCATTTTTGAGTGAAATAATGCCTAGCGCACAGCTGACAAATAATAAGATAGAAGGAAATAGCCGCAACCAGCGACCTTGACGCGGGCGTACTTGCGCCAGTGGCACTGCCAGCATAGGCGCGATAATCATCAGCCACGGTAGTGCCAAACGATAGCCCAATTCGGCTTGTGTGGCTCGTAGCGTATTTTCACTATTTAACGGCGCATTGCCTGTTGCTGCTTGCCATAACGGACCAATCGCTTGCGTTTCGATATTGGTTTCCGTAATGACTTCTTTGGATGGTTCGGTCAAAGTAATCCGGTAACGATCAAAGCCCACTTGATTGTACTTCAGGCTACCTGCACCGACTTCATAACGTCGCCCTTGAAATAAATCCAACTGGGTCACGCCGCTACTGCCCGTCTCTACTTGCTGAGCACGATTGGCCAGCGTAATGGTGTCTTTACTAATATTCGTATCTATTAGCGCTTTTGGTAGCTCTGGGATATTTAATTGCTCAGCAGTTTGTGGATCGATGTTGTTTTTTACATCGACACCATCATTTTTAGCGGCGTTATCTTTAGAGGTGCTACCTTTTTTGTTTGGCTCAGATTGAATAAGTATCACATCTTGTAGTTGTTTTTTATCATCACTCAAGCTACCCACATACAAATGATAGTTGCCACTACTGATAAACTGATTGGGACGAATTAAATCAAAGGCGCTGGTCAATGCTTGCTGCTGCCAAATACTTTCGGATGAACGTACACCCCACGGTTTCCCAACGATGGATAAAGCCGCCTCTCCGACAAACAGCGCTAATATCAGTGGCGTCATCAAACGGGCAAGCTTGCCACGCGATATACCGCTGGCGTTGATGACTGCCATTTCTTGATCGACATACAGGCGCCCAAACACCAACATCAAGGCAATAAAAAAAGCCAATGGCAAAATCAATTCTAAAAAGTACGGCAAATTATAACCAATGATGGTAAATAATAAGCTGATATCTAGATTGCCTTCCGCTGCAATACCAAAATAACGTATCAAACGGCCGCCCAGCATCATCACCACTAAAAACCCCAAAACCAATGCGGTCGTTGAGGCAACTTGTTGGGTCATGTAGCGGCGTAATATCACAATAGGCACTCTTAAAAAAAGGTTGGTAGTCGCAGGGTTCATCACCGCTTGATTGTCAGACTAAAGACAGAGCTAATGACGACAATTCAATGGTAATAACTGGGTAATAAAGACATCGGGCTATTCATACAAATATAGTTTATTCACTATAAAACAGAGGCCGTGTGGCATAAGTTTTGCGGCGCCTCTGTCTGCGCAGGCACTACAAGCAAGGAAAACTTATGCCAGTAGCACGTGATAATATTTGCACTTATTTTATTTAGGACGGGCTATACTTAAACAGCCGTAAGAACAATGACCACCAACGTACATAAACGTAAAAGTTCCTGCGTCATTTATTAGCTATACCCTATAAATATCAGCGATAAAGATAACCGCTAATCCTAGCATATTTTGCTCTAAAATGGCTGTGAAATGTGTTTGAAAACATTGCGCTCATCTTGCTGACTACACTTTTACTTTATGTACTTTAGAAAGCTTTGTTTGCCCTTCGTATCAGTGGCCCTGTGTCTCCCATATTAGTTGCTAAACTGATAACTCAGCAACATCAGCCTGAATTAGCATAGCCAAGTAATTTGAACATATTACCTAAGCCTTGCGCACTGCGCACTGGCCTCGCAATATGCTACACTATTGTGCTGGCTCAATAAGCCAAACCATTTAAAAACCCAGTCATTTAAAAAATAGTATTTTAAAAAGTACAACTAAATTAATAATATCTGCCATTTTTATAACTCTAATAAGGATCATTATATGAATATTAAATTAACCCAAAATCTTCCAAAGACTCATACACAAAAAATACTTAAAAAAGAAGCCAAAAGTAAAGACGCGGCCTGTCTGGTCGTTTTAGTCGACGATCAAAAAAACATCTTGGCTGAGTTAGAGCTGAGCGACTATCAAACGCGCATTGAGCAATTGATTGAAGTATCACACTTTAATGGTAAAGCCTGTGAGACTGTGGCTGATTATGCATTAGCCGGTGATAAGAAAACCACCAAAGAAAACCCAGTCCAATTATTATTGGTCGGCGTTGGTAGCCTTGATAAACTGAGCCATAGCGTATTGCAAAAAATCGCCAATACAGTTTATCAAAGCACGCAAAAACGTGTTGACTCTATTACTGTCGCTTTAGGCGATGCCTTAGAAGAAAACCAGTTTGGTCAGTTTGCGCTTAACTTATTGGCGGCAAGCTATCGTTTTGATAAGTATAAATCTGAGCAACAAACCCCTGTATTGACGGATATCTATTTACTCGCCGACAAATCGTTGCAAGCTTCATTAGAATTTACCCAGGCAGTTTTCGCTGGTCAAAGCCTAACACGCAATGTGGCCAATGAGCCGGGGAATATTTGCTTCCCCGCTTACATGGCAGAACAAGCACAAGAGCTTGCCAAAACTTATCCTGATTTATTAAAAGTTACGGTATTGGGTGAAGATGAGATGTCAGCACTGGGCATGGAATGCTTTTTAGCCGTTGCACAAGGCTCTACCAAAGAAGGTAAGCTCGTGCTGATGGAATATCGCGGTAAATCTAATTTCAGCGCCAATGCTGACTCTGGCAAAGCCACAAGCAACAGCGCAAAAGTAACGGGTGGACTAAAAGCACTGGCAGAGAAGCTACCAAGTAAAGCTTCTGATAAAAAGTCTGATAAAAAAGGCAACTCTCAATCGACAAACGACGATGCTCCTATCGTATTAGTCGGTAAAGGCGTGACCTTTGATTCAGGCGGTATTTCTATCAAGCCTGGTGCGGCCATGGATGAAATGAAGTTCGACATGGGCGGGTCAGCTTCGGTACTGGGTACGATTAAAGCCTTGTGTGAAGCACGTCTGCCAATCAACGTCGTTGGTGCCCTAGCTTGTGCTGAGAACATGCCATCAGGTGATGCCACCCGTCCAGGTGATATCGTCAAAGCCATGAACGGCAAATCGGTCGAGATTCTAAATACCGACGCCGAAGGCCGTTTGGTATTGGCAGATACTTTATGCTATGTACAACGCTATCAACCAAAAGCCATCATCGATGTCGCCACCTTGACTGGTGCTTGTGTGGTTGCTCTAGGTCACGTACGTTCAGCGGTCTTTAGTAATGACGAAGATGTGTTGTTTAATTTAGAAAATGCCAGTAACTTATCGGGTGACCTCATCTGGCACATGCCAATAGATGACGAGTATCAAGCACAGCTCGACTCGCCTATCGCGGATATGCAAAACATCGGTGGTAAAGGTGCTGGCGCTGTCACTGCTGCCTGTTTCTTGTCGCGTTTCGTCGAAGAAGGTCAAGCATGGGCACATTTAGACATCGCTGGTACGGCATGGAATTCAGGCAAAGACAAAGCCGCCACTGGTCGTCCTGTACCGCTATTTATGCAATATCTAAAAAACAGCGCTGGCATGGCATAATGAGTTAATGAAAACCAATTTATGAAAACTAATTAATGAAAATCAGTTTATGAACATTAGCTTTTATATTTTAAGTGAGAATAAAGCCCAAGATTTCTTGGGCTTTATTTGTCAGCTGACCCAAACGGCGCTCAATAAAAGTAGTCAGTCTTTACTGATTCTTACCGATAGTAATGATGAATTGTTATCGACGCTTGATGAGGCGCTATGGGCACAAGAGGCGGCAAGCTTTATACCGCATCAACGCCTTTTGGGTTCTGATATAGAGGGCGCTGATACTGATGTTGTTGATATGGTCAATAACGAGGCGTTAGCACCCGTATTGCTTAGCACCTATATGCCCGCCAATTTTAAAGGAATCGTCCTTAATACTACGATACATCCAGTGAATGCTTTTATGGCGACAACCAATAACGCTCAACCTACTCGGGTACTTGAGCTGATAAAGCCTGACGCCACTAGCGTGCAAGAAGGTCGTCACAAATATAAAGCCTATCAGCAATTGGGCTACGAGCTGAGCCATTTTAAAGTTTAATCAATAAAACCCCACCACTTCTCGCACTTAAAAACTCTTTAACTTCCTTAATGCTACTCTTATTTTGGCGCTATAAGCCCAGCTAGGTGTGGCTTAAAGGCATGCGCTTAATTAAAAAAAATGCTACCATCTTTCGATTAATTTTTCATTTGCTTTATGTATTTCTTATTTATCAACTAACTCGAAGGTGTATAGATGCGTTCATTGATTGCGATGTATCAGCGTATAGGGCTGGTACCGCTCATTATTATTGGTTTGGTATTGGGCGTTTTAATTGGCTGGCTAGCACCAAGTGTCGGTATTGCGTTAGGGTTACTAGGAACGCTATTTGTCGGCGCGCTAAAAGCCGTTGCTCCGATATTAGTGTTTATCTTGGTCATGGCAGCCATTAGCCAACACCGCAGTGGCAATGAAGTTTATGTCAAACCCGTGCTCATCATGTATATGTTCGGCACTTTTTTGGCGGCTCTGACCGCGGTTGGGGCAAGCTTTTTATTCCCAACGGATTTGGTATTGGTTAATGCCAATATTGAACAAGTACCACCCGCCAATCTCAGAGAAGTATTAACCAACCTACTGATGAATCTAGTGGCAAACCCGGTGAGTGCTATCGCTGAGGCCAACTATATTGGTATTTTAGCATGGGCAATCATTATCGGTTTTGCCCTACGTCAAGCCAGCGACACTGCTCGTACCGTCGTCGGTGATTTCGCAGAAGCCATCTCACAAGTGGTCAAATGGGTCATTGCACTAGCGCCTTTCGGTATCTTGGGCTTGGTTGCCAATACAGTCGCTGAGACCGGCTTTGCTTCTTTAGCCGGTTATGCGCGTATTTTGTTGATATTGGTCGGTTGTATGCTGTTTATTGCTCTGGTTGCCAACCCTCTTATCGTCCTTGTTAAGACGGGCAAAAACCCATATCCGCTGGTCTTTACTTGCCTACGTGAGTCAGGAATCACGGCATTCTTTACCCGTAGTTCGGCAGCTAATATTCCAGTCAATATGAACCTTGCGCGTAAATTAGGGTTACACGAAGATACTTACTCGGTGACCATTCCACTGGGTGCAACCATTAATATGGCAGGGGCGGCGATTACCATTAACGTCTTAACCCTCGCGGCGGCGCATACGCTCGGTATCGAGGTAACCTTTGCATCAGCGCTGCTATTGAGTCTGGTCGCCACCATTAGTGCTTGCGGTGCTTCTGGTGTCGCGGGTGGTTCATTATTATTGATTCCACTGGCCGCCAGCCTATTTAGTATTCCAAACGACATTGCCATGCAGGTGGTTGCGATTGGCTTTATCATCGGGGTAATACAAGACTCGGCAGAAACCGCCTTGAACTCATCAACGGACGTGTTATTTACCGCAGCGGCTGATCCAAAGTATGCGCGTTAGTCCTTTATAAAAAAGTGCTATAAACAAAGTGTTGTAAACAATAAAGGGTCTCATTTCAGAGACCCTTTTTTTATGCGCTTGAGTACGGCCAATTAACTACTTTAGATTTTCTATCTCTACTTCGATGACGGGCGTCTGACTATCTATTTGACGTTTTAGCTGGCGTAACTGTTCGACTTCATCCAGCAACTCAAGTATCAAACCAATCGCTGGCACGCTGGCTTCAAAGTCGCGGCTAAGGCGTGTGGCACGGCGCACGATCGTGAGCTGATAACCAGTGAACTGTTCGCGCTCAGGCACATCATATTCAATGATATTTTCTTCAATTAGCTCGATAATCCATTGGCGCTCTTGACCACAGGCGGATACTAGTTCATCTAAGCTCATGATAATATCGGTAAATTCAGGCGAGTGTTTCATAGCGATTATCCTCGTTTTCTCTTTATTTTATCGTTATCGTCTGCATCTCTATTACGTTGTTAAATGTCGGGTACTACGGTCATCATTTAACGTGCAACCTTAGTATCAGCAAAGGCTTGTTTTAACTGCTCATAAGCTTGGGTAGCGGCTTCGCTATCGATATTAGGATTGACGATATTCAAGGATAGGTATAAATCACCCGCTTGCTTGGCGGGGATACCCTTACCTTTTAAGCGTAAGTTGCTGCCAGATTTGCTGTTTTTAGGAATGGTCACACCCAATGTGCCCGCTGGTGTACTGACGTTGATTTTCTCACCCAACGCTGCTTCCCATGGCGTTATATTGACGGTTTGATAGACATCAGCACCTTCGATACGAATATTGGCCGTATGACGAATTTTAACTTTCAAAAACAAATCGCCATTTTTACCACCACCGCTACCAGCCGCACCTTGTCCAGTGAGACGAATTTGTTTGCCATCGGTAATGCCTTTCGGAATCTTAATTTTAAGGGTCTTATTCTCGTAATCAACATTGCCGTTAGGCTGACGTACCGGAACGTTTAACTTGATACTGTAGTCATCACCGCTATAAACCGATGCCAAATCGACGGTGATTTCTGCATGTTGATCTTGACCTTTACTGTTCGCGCCAAAGCCGCCGCCAAACTGATCAAAGCCGCTATTTTGAGAGCGACCGCCTGCCTGCCCATTGGCTGAACCGCGCGCGCCG
This sequence comes from Psychrobacter sp. FME5, assembly GCF_014861375.1. Classification (NCBI taxonomy): domain Bacteria; kingdom Pseudomonadati; phylum Pseudomonadota; class Gammaproteobacteria; order Moraxellales; family Moraxellaceae; genus Psychrobacter; species Psychrobacter sp. FME5. The sequence continues at coordinate 33,289 of NZ_RRYX01000015.1, forward strand.
CGTCCAAATGCCGAAAAAATATCATCGAAGCGAAAGCCACCATCGCCATAGGCTTCACCGTCACCAAACTGATCTTTGATATCTTCCCAACGAAAACCGCCTTGCCCAGCACCTGCTTGTCCACCAAAACCGCCAGTGCCGCCTTGACCTGCAAACGGATTGTTTAGCATGGCGTCGTATTCAGCGCGCTTGTCCTTATCTCTGATGGTTTCGTAAGCGTTATTAATTTCAGCGATTTTATTGTCAGCGTCTGGATCGTCACTGACATCAGGATGATATTGGCGCACCAGCTTACGGTATCTTTTTTTAATATCGGCGTCTGAGGCGTCTTTTTTGACTCCTAAAATGTCATAGTAGTTTTTTTCTGCCATGTTATTTTTCTCCAAAATAAAAGCATGTTAACAATATTGGTATGCCCATTTTAAAGCATAGAATCTAAAATTTTATTCGGCTACGACATATAGTCAGTGAACAGCCATATAGTCAGTGAACAATAGTATCGATACATCACTGACGGTTGGTATAAATTTTACGCTGCTTTGACTAACTATTTCGTCATAAATTACTAACAATGATAACAATAAAAAGATTACACCGCGTTATATAAATATTAACAGGAGTGCTGCCACACTGTAACAGTAGCGGTTGTAACCATACTTGCATCCGCTTAAACTTATGTATTAGGCAGGTTCTGAATAATTATTATGTGATTACTCAGCATTAACAGATACATTTTTGTCTTTAAAAACAGTCGTTTGACCTTATCAGTTCTTTTACATAACAGAAAGGATATAACAAGCTATTTCTTGTAAGATGCCTTTATTATTTGTACTCATAGGGAGTATGGATAGCGTAGGCAAGCGTATCTGTCTATTTTATAAATTGCTCAAAGGTATTGAATGTCCTATTTAATCAAGTCTTTAGTTATCACCTTATCACTACTAATTACGACCACGGCTTTTGCTGGAAACACCAGTTATTATGGTAATAAGTTTCACGGTAAACGTACCGCTAGTGGTAGTATCTTCAATATGAATTCCCTGACTGCTGCACATAAAACGCTGCCGTTTGGGACGAAGGTACAAGTGACTAACCAGAAGACTAAGCAGAGCGTAATCGTAAAAATTACCGATAGAGGGCCTTTTATTCGAGGCCGTATCCTTGATTTATCGAAAGCCGCTGCAGGTCAAATAAACTGTCAACTGTGTACGACCACGATGGAAATACTCTCTTATGGTGATGGTAAATACCGTAGGGAATAATACCAAACCCAAAAAGTACGATTAGCTGTGTCATATTCGTTTAGTCTACAATGTGTAGCACTTGCACTCGTTTTCCTTGCTACGCTAATTTTTGTGAATGGTATAAGAACCAATACAATAAAAACCAATGTAATAAAAAAGGGAGAGCCAACGCTCTCCCTTTTTTATGTCTATTTTTCAAGCTAAAGACTGTTTAATAGATTCAAAAAAACTTAGAATAACTACAGTGCTATTGGGATGAATTTTGCGCAGCCTCTGCGTATGCAGCACGCCAGAAAAATTTATACCAGTAGCACATTAATACAGCTACACTAGTTTAATTATTCATCGACTATAATTTAAACAATCTAAAGCTTGTTACTCCAATCCAGCTTCCATTTCTTCTAATGTCGTCATCGATAGTAATAACTTCTCTTCATTATCACCGTGCTGCTGCTGTAGTGCCGTCTGCTCGTTGAGTAATACGATCAAGTCGGACTTACGACTTTCTTCATAAAGCTCAGTGTTGGCAAGCTTTTCTTCAAGCGCTAGCAGCTTTTTATCAATGGTAGCCAACGCCTTCTCTGTATCGTCAATAGCGCGGCGAAACGGTGCGGTTAATTTGCGTTGTTCAGCGGCAAACTTGCGTTGCTCTTCTTTACTAAGCGCAGGCCGAGCCGATGCGCTCTTTTTCGACGCTGCAGTATTTGAAGATAGGTCTGATTTTTTATTGGTATCTGCTGTATTAGAGGCTGAGCTATCCTTTGTTTCACGTGAAACAAACTTCTTACTCTCCTTTTTACTTTTTTTCTTACCTGGATTTTTGTCTTGGGCATTCTCTTGCTTACGTTTTTCAGCCAGCCACTTGCCGTAGTCGCTAATGTCACCATCAAACTCTTCGATTATACCGTCATGTACCAGATACAGCTCATCACAGACGTTGGCAATCAGCTCACGATCATGCGATACCAGCACCACTGCCCCTTCAAACCCTTGCAAGGCAATAGTTAACGCTTGGCGCATTTGTAAGTCTAAATGGTTGGTTGGCTCATCGAGGACGAGGACGTTCGGACGCTGCCAAACGATTAATGCCAAGGTTAAACGCGCACGCTCACCACCAGAAAACAGCTCGCTTGGCGTGTCGATGCGGTCGCCGCGAAAGTCAAAACTGCCCAAAAACGAGCGTAGCTCAGCATCAGAAGTCTTGCCGGCTAGGCGACGCAGCATCTCGATAGGAGTTGCTTTGGCATCTAGGATATCCATTTGATGCTGGTTAAAATAGCCTAATTTTAACGTATCAGACACACGATACGCCCCTGTTAATATGCCAAGCTCGCCGACTAAGGCTTTAATCAACGTCGATTTACCCGCACCATTCATACCCAGCAAGCCAAGACGCGTATCTGGAGTGACTTGGACATTGGCGTTATGCAATAGTGGCGTATCGGTGTAACCAATATCTGCTTGGGTCAGCTCAATCAATGGCGAGCTCATATTTGCCGGCTCATAAAATCGGAATGAGAACGGATTGTCGGCCATCATCGGGGACAGCTCAGCCATGCGCTCAAGCTGCTTGATACGGCTCTGTGCTTGTTTGGCTTTACTGGCTTTGGCACGGAAACGACGAATAAAGTCATCCAAATGCGCCTTGGTGGCTTCTTGCTTCTCAAACGCTTGTTGTTGCTGCGCCATACGCTCGTGACGGGTACGAATAAACTGCTGATAATTACCCGTATAGAGGGTAATTTTTTGTTGTTCGACATGCAAAATATGACCGACTGTGGCATCTAAAAAGGCTTGGTCATGCGAGATAACAATCACCAGACCAGTAAACGCATTAATCCACGTCTCAAGCCATAAAATCGCATCCAAATCCAAATGGTTGGTCGGCTCATCGAGTAACATCAAGTCTGCACGGCTCATCAAGGTTTTGGCGAGGTTTAGACGCATACGCCACCCCCCCGAAAACCCCTCTACTGGCAGCTCGTGTTGAGTGGTGCTAAAACCCAACCCTGCCATAATTTGCGCGGCTTTGGTCGGCGTACGATAACCATCAATTTCATCAAATTGTTGGTGCAACACACCAATCTGCTCATCACTGACGCTGCTCAAATCATTTAATGCTGCATTAATCTCGTACCACTGTTCATCACCACTGAGCACATAATCAATCGCCGACTGCTTACTCGCGCCCACTTCCTGCGCCATATGTGCCACATTCCAGCTATCAGGAATACTCACCTCACCCTTATCGAGCGTGACCTCGGTATCGCCCGTGCCCATTTGCGTTAGTAATAAGGCAAATAAGGTCGATTTGCCGGTGCCGTTATTGCCCGTTAAACCAACTTTGTGGCCCGGATGTAGCTGGAAGCTTGCCTCTGCAAACAACTCGCGGCCATCACGGCGAACACCAACGTCTTTAAATTCGATCATATAATTTCTTCATCTCAACAGTGATATAAAATATAAGGCAATAAGAAAAACACACATCTGGCATGTTAGGGCATGTTAATTGGCGGCTATTATTTCAAACGCTTGCCCCATAGGCAAACGATTAAATAACTATTTCAAAACTAAGTGTTTATTGGGACAATAAAAACGAATATCACCGCATCAAATTCAGCTCGCAGCGTCACTCTTGACAAACGAATCAATACCCCCATTATGATATACTGCTATTAGATAAGTGCCAGTCGTCAACCAAACCGTCGTACTGGTACAAATCGTCGTACTGGTACAAATATGATATTTATAATGTGCCAGTTATAACGTGTACAACGTGCCGATTATAATGCGCTAATAGTAATAACAGCACCGCCATAATAATAGTACCCAATCGAATCAAACGCCGTGCGTATCTTTATTTGCAAGTATTTTGCAAACCCAAACAGGACGACCACCGCATTTGATCCTAGCAACTGAGGTAGATATGAACGAATCAACCAACCAATTTAACCCAAGCTCAAGCCAGCCAGTAGACCCAACGGTCTTGAATCTAACCGACAGTGCGGCGCAAAAAGTACGTCGTCTGCGTGAAGAAGAAGGCGATAGCGACCTGATGTTACGTGTTTATGTGACTGGGGGTGGCTGTTCGGGCTTCTCTTATGGTTTTAACTTTGCCAATGATCTAAATGAGGACGATGCTAACTTTGACAATGGTGATGTGACCTTAGTCGTCGATTCGCTAAGTTATCAGTATCTACAAGGCTCTACCGTTGACTACACCGAAGGGCTGGAGGGCGCACGCTTTATCGTCACCAATCCAAACGCCACCACCACGTGCGGCTGCGGCTCGTCATTCTCTATTTAAGTTAGCGATTCGTATGACCTTTGATCGAGATGCCCTAGTCGTTAGCCAAAGCTATCACAAACAGCTTAACGTCGCACTTTCGAAGCATCTGTCTATTTCAGGCATCTATCTAGTAGGTAGATGCTTTTTGCTTTATCCGTTTTCTAGAAGAAGAATAACGCGCTATTTATAAAAATTTTGATTGAAACCCACCATTAAAATCTAGATAAATTAGCACCTGTAAAGCTTATCGTATTTGTAATTGTCCGTGGTTTTCAGGGCAGCTTTGAGCTAAACTGACGGGATTCTTCATCCAATATCTACCTCTTTTATGGTCAAACACCAGTGGTGTTTTGATCCGCCATAACAAATAACAATAGATGACTATTATGAGTAATTTTGCGAGCAGCTTTGTTAACTTTGAAATTCCTAACTGGTTTGACAGCAAGCATTTAACAGGCATGCTACGCGGTATCGAAAAAGAAGGTCTGCGCGTTAAGCCTGATGGTTATTTGGCCCAAACGCCTCACCCAGCCAAACTAGGTTCAAAACTCACCCACCCCTTTATCACCACTGATTATTCAGAAAGTCTGCTTGAGCTGATTACCGACCCAAAAACCTCACCAAAAGAGACGCTAAACATGCTGCGTCAGTTGCATGTGCTGGTTTATCAAGCCATGCCTGAAGGTGAGCTGATGTGGCCGCTGTCTATGCCTTGTATGCTGTCATCGAATGATGAAGATATTCCACTGGCTGATTATGGCAGCTCTAATACGGGTAAACTCAAGACTCTATACCGTAGTGGTCTGAGCATCCGTTATGGTCGCCGCATGCAGGCAATCGCCGGTTTGCATTATAACTTATCGTTTGGCGACGGATTATTTGAAGTCTGGCAAGCAGAAATGCCAGATGCAAAAAGCCAAACGCTGACAGAATTTAAAAATGAAAAATACCTAGGCTTAATTCGTAACTTTAAGCGCTTGACCAGTTTGGTACTGTATTTACTGGGTGCCAGTCCTAGCGTTTGTCCTTGTTTCTTAGCGGGGCGTGAGCATGATTTAGAATTGATGAATGATTCTACCTATTATAGGCCTGCCGCCACCAGCCTGCGTATGGGCAAGCTCGGCTATACCAATAGTGTGCAAGAACACCTCGATATTCGTTATAACTATCTGCCAGAGTATGTCGATGGCTTACGCCGCGCGATTCAAACCCCGCATGAAAGCTTTGAGAAACTCGGTTTAGATGATGAGGATGGCAATCCTATCCAAATCAACAATCATATTTTACAGATAGAAAATGAATACTACAGTCCCATTCGTCCGAAACAAATTGCGATGAGCGGAGAGACACCGACTGAAGCGCTTGAGCGTCGCGGTATCGCCTATGTCGAGTTCCGTGCCATCGATCTTGATCCTTATAGCGACGTCGGTATTCGCCTCTCTAGCGCCTGCTTTTTAGAAGTCATGGCGCTGTATTGTTTATTCAGCGACTCACCCGACCTGCTACCTGAGGAAGAAGAAACCCTAGCCATCAATCTTGAGCGTGTGGTAAATGAAGGTCGCCTCGATGGCTTGCACATCATAAGCAATGGCGAAGAGCAGCTACTTGAGAGCTGGATGCTGCGACATTTAGAGCATATGCAGCCACTTGCCGCGCTACTTGATGCCCATTATGGTGGCAATGATTACCGTGCGGCAGTTGCCTTAATGCAAGGGAAAGCAGGGCATTCTGAGTCAACTATTTCTGCCCAAGTAAATTCTGATAGTCAGCGTTTAGGCAGCTTATGGCAGCTTGGTTTTACCTTAGCTCAGCAGCATCGCGAGTCTTTATTGCAGCAAACACTGAGTCCAAATACCCAAGCCAAATATGAAGTATTGGCAGAAAAATCGGTACTGCAACAAGCTGATATTGAGCAAGCCGAAACAGAAGACTTTATGGACTTCTTGCAACAATATCGTTAGCACTTTATTTGCTTTTACTATACATCAATGAACATTTTATAAGAGTAACCGCCCAATGCTAAAGCTGACCACTTACCGCAATTTGCAAGTATTTTTGGTGATAATGGCCGTGATAGGCATGAGTTTTGCATTGTTGTTTTTGCAGCGCTATATGGGCTTTTCACCTTGTCCGCTATGTGTCTTTCAGCGTATTGGGCTGATGGTGATGGGCGGCTTTGCTTTAATCGCTGCTTTATTTAACCCCAAGTCAATGGCTATTAAACTACTATTATGGCTTGGAAGCTTAGCAGGTATTGGCTGGGCGACTGTGGTGGCGGGACGTCATGTTTGGCTACAGCATTTACCAGCCGACCAAGTGCCTTCTTGTGGTCCAGGGTTGGATTACTGGCTCGACACCCTACCCATGCAGCAAGTATTAAAAGAAGTTTTTGCCGGTTCTGGTGAGTGTGCATCTATCGATTGGACTTTTTGGGGGCTCAGTATCCCTGAGCAGTCTTTGATCTTCTTTAGTGGACTGCTAGTGGTACATGGATTGATATTATGGCGTATCGTGCGACCTACTAGACACAGCCGTCAAGCTTAGGACCTGTTGAACAGTCAAATATTAGGATTGCAGACGGCTATTTAAAAACCTCTCTGGTCACTTTTACGCTTTGATATCTCAAGAGGCTTTATTTAACCTATTAGAATAAAGGGTGGTTTTCTATAACTATAATCGCATATAGCCAATGACTACAGTGCCTAAACGCGACGCTACTGAAAGACCCGCCTATTTCTATCACATAAATTAACGAAGTCGGACTCGCACCGTTTACGTATTATCGTTAAGCTTGTCATTCTTGTTTTCATTATTTCTTACTATAACTTTAGGTTATCCATAATACAGACAGCGCCTAGCCATACACTTTGAAAAATTGTTTTTGGTAATACTATGATATATTTTCCGTCTACTTCTTCGACAACGCTCACAGTAATCAGTCGCTGTATGCGCTCCTTATTGGCGGTGCCAGTGTGCCTACTGCTCGCTAGCTGTGACAGTGCCTCTTCCTCTACCAATAATGAAATGACCCAAAGTGCAGCAATTAACAGTACGCAGAATGCTGGGGTGCAAAATGATGAGGCTGCTGGATTAAACAACAAGGCCAAAGATTTAGCGGATAAAACTGACAACGAAGAGGGCCAATCCCTGATTGCAGCGGCCAATCCAAACGACAATACACATAGCGCGCCAATGATTTCAGCATCGAGTAGCGATAGCACGCTGCAGGCTACATTAATGGGCGATTATGGCGGTATGGTGCCGTGCGCATCTTGTGATAATATTGATATTACCTTAAATTTATTTGCCGATGGCTCTGTCCTAAAGACCAGTGTGTTTCATAATGCTGAACCTGCGCAGCCACCTTTACTCGAATCGGGTGTTTATCGCCAAGATAGTGACATGATCACCATTGTTTATGAGAAAAAAAATATCGAAACCTATCAAATTAAAGACAATCACTTGGTTATGATGGATGAAGATAAAACACCTGACAATGACTATACCTTGTCGCGTAAATAGCAAAGTATCTACACTCCCAAGGTAGGCAGTAGAATTTATCAAATGATAAATAAAACACCGTTAAACCAGTCAAATTGACGAGCTGAACAACGCCTACTTATTAGGCGTTTTTTATTGGTCATCTTATAATCTTTACTTTACAATGAGCGCGTGCACGAGCGCCATACTGATATACCAGTGTCCATTGACTCTTTTTTATACAGCATATCGTTGGTTTAAAATAAAAGAGTGACACATTGAATCACGCTAATACTGTCATTGTTATGGATACCTTAGCACTTTTATTCTTTTACTTTACTCCCGTACGGAACGTCTATGCATATTCATATTCTTGGTATTTGTGGTACTTTTATGGGCTCGTTGGCATTACTAGCGCGCGCCCTTGGACATACAGTCACTGGCTCAGACGCCAATGTTTATCCTCCTATGTCCACCCAACTTGAACATGCAGGCGTGACTATCGAGGAAGGTTATCGCATAGAGCATTTGCAACCAGCGCCCGATTTGGTGGTGGTCGGCAATGCGATGAAGCGTGGCATGGATGTGATCGAGTATATGCTCGATACGGGTCTGCGCTATACCTCAGGGCCACAATTTTTATCTGAGCAAGTACTGCAATCACGTCACGTCATCGCGGTGGCAGGTACGCATGGTAAGACCACAACGACAACCATGCTTGCTTGGATATTGCATTATGCAGGTATTGATGCAGGGTTTTTGATTGGCGGAGTACCGTTAGTAGACACTACCGATGAACATTTGCAGCAAGTGTTTGCCCATAGCAGTTATTTGGGTGCAGAAAAGACCGGCAATGACAGTTCAGAAAAGATGGGCTATTTTGTCATTGAGGCTGATGAATACGACTCAGCATTTTTTGATAAACGCTCAAAGTTCGTCCATTATCGCCCGCGTACAGCGATTTTGAACAATCTTGAATTCGATCACGCCGATATTTTTGCTGACCTCAATGCCATCCAAACCCAGTTTCATCATATGGTACGTATGATTCCAAGCACTGGTAAAATCATCATGCCAGCAGCCACTATTAGCCTAGAAGATACGTTGGCCAAAGGCGTTTGGACCCCTATTTGGCGTACTGCTGTTATTGATAAAGAAGCAACGAGCGCTACCGAAAATGATGGTAAATCAAAAAATAGTAGTGATTGGCAAGCTGAACTAATTAGCGAAGACGGTGGCCAGTTTACCGTGAGCTTTTCGGCTGATAAAGAAGCCACAGCCGTCGTAGATTGGTCGATGAGTGGCATCCATAATGTTAATAACGCGCTGGTCGCTGTCGCTGCCGCTTATGACGTTGGCGTTAGTGTTAAAACTGCTTGTGCAGCCTTATCAGCCTTTGCTGGTATCAAACGCCGAATGGAGCTGATCGGTGATGTTAATGACGTTCTAGTGTTTGACGATTTTGCCCACCATCCGACGGCTATTACTACCACGCTCGATGGCGCCAAAAAGAAATTGGCAAACAGACGCATTTGGGCCATCATTGAGCCACGCAGCAACACCATGAAAATGGGCGTTCATCAAGATAGCTTGGCTGAATCTGCTGCACTGGCTGACCATACTTTGTGGTATGAGCCTACGGGTTTAGAGTGGGGCTTAAAAGAAGTCATCGAGCGCGCTAGTAGCACAAACGCGAATCTGGGCAACCAACAAGTCCTCTCTAGTGTCGATGCGATTATTGACCATATCAGCACGCAAGCAAAAGCGGGTGATGCGATTGTGATTATGTCTAATGGCGGCTTTGAAGGTATTCATCAGCGTCTACTGACTGCGCTGCGCAATCAGTAGCCCTGTTATCTAGCATCTGCTTAGCACATAATTTAGCCAAAAGCGTCGCTTCGTTATAGACAAGCTACGCTTTTTTACTCTCGAGTTTCCATGAGCAATTTAATCGGTAATAACCATAAATAATGCACCGTGTTAGCGTCCCCGCTACCTTTGTAACCTTTCATTTACCTATCCTACCTTCATATTAGCAAATCAGTGTTTTTCCTCACATAGCTCATACACTGGTAACATTTAGTGCTTACCTTTACGCCTGAGCTGCGCCTACAATGTATCTATTAATAAGAATGATGATTTAAAACTGAACAATCAAAATTAATAAACATTATAAATGATAATAAATTAGGAGAAAAAAATGAGCTTTATTTGGATGATTATTGTAGGTTTGGTCGCTGGGCTATTGGCACGTGCTATCAAGCCGGGTAGCGACCCTATGGGCTGGATAATGACGATCGTACTGGGTATCGTCGGTGCTCTAGTTGGTGGTTTCATCGCTGGACTGATCGGTATCAACGCTGATGGCGGTTTCACGGGTCTTATCTTCTCAGTAATCGGCGCGATTATCCTGTTGTTCATATATGAGATGATCATGAGCAAGCGTGGTGTATAACTAACAACAGCTTTATAAAGAAAGTTGGTTAAAGTAAATGAAAAAGCCTTGCGAATAGCAGGGCTTTTTTAGTTATGCGTGGTTATAAGAGTTTATACCAAGCAATATAGTTAAAATACTTTAAAAACGCTACGATACTGCGGGTATAGTTTTTTTGCAG
>NZ_RRYX01000160.1:0-4311 GCF_014861375.1 Psychrobacter sp. FME5
GAAAAAACGGTACCTGCAGTACGTGATGTAGCGATATTACTTCTCACTGACTATAGCTTTATCAGTTAATAAAACAAAACCCTGCATTATTATGCAGGGCTTTTTTGTATCAGTAAGTATTATAAATGGCTAAAACTATTCACTCTTAGCAGCTTCTACTTCTGCTTCGTCGGGTACGAATACATAGCCCACACCCCAGACCGTCTGAATATAGCGCGCTTGTGAAGGGTTGTCTTCAATCAGGCGACGCAGACGTGATACTTGCACGTCGATAGAGCGCTCCATTGCACCCCATTCACGACCACGCGCTAGGTTCATCAATTTATCACGAGTCAGTGGCTCACGTGGATGCTGGACTAAAGCCTTTAATACCGAAAACTCACCCGTCGTTAAGGTAACGACATTGCCGTCACGTTTGAGCGTGCGAGTCGACAAATCAAGGGTCCAAGGGCCAAATTCAACCACTTCAAGCTGATGGCTTGGCGCGCCAGGTAGCTCACGATTTTGACGACGTAATACGGCTTTGATACGAGCCAATAGCTCTTTTGGATTAAATGGCTTGGGCAAATAATCATCTGCGCCAGCTTCAAGCCCTGCAATACGATCCGCATCACCACCTTTAGCCGTGAGCATAATGATAGGAATATCAGCGTTTTCTTCACGAAGCCGCTTACAGATGCTGATACCGTCTTCGCCAGGTAGCATCAAATCTAACACCACTAACGAGAAAAGCTCACGCTGCATCAATTTATCCATCTGACTGCCATCGTGTGCGGTACGTACGACAAACCCATCGTCTTCTAGAAAACGCTGTAATAAAGAGCGCAGACGGGCATCATCATCGACGACTAAAATACGCTGGGTCAAAGTATCGGGGCTGTTATTATCTGTCATACAGGCATCCTCTTATAAAAATTATTATTAGCAATAAATTATAGTTAAAAAGCACGAATAAAAATATCTTGGTAAATAAAATATGTCTTCGCCAGCAAAAATCTTTGGGAATAAAAAATTATCACTGTTATGGTTGCTGCTTAAGCGTCATTCCGTCGATTATCAAATATTTTATAAAACTATTGTTCAATATATCAGCACATCCCAATATTTGTGCTATTGATACTTTAGTGTATAAGATTGCGGTCATAATTGCATCACCCATAAGGATAAATGCTGTATGCGTTTGTTTAATAAGACACAATAACTGAGCTTGTGCGATGATTTTTGCTATAAATAACGTCATAAATAAGGAAAGTATAAAAAGGATTTTTATTCATGCAGCTTTTGCTATAATGCAGAACTACATTTCTCAACGATTGATACGTATATGAGTAGCACTGATACCTTAACGCCATCTCAAACCTCGACAAAAGCACAGGTTTTGGATGCAACCACACACGCGAATATTCACGACAAGCTTGCTCGCGCGCTTGGCATTAAGACTGCTCAAGTCAATGCGTTTGTGAAGCTTTACGATGAAGGCGCGACTGTTCCGTTTATTGCCCGTTACCGCAAAGAAAAGACGCAAAATCTTGACGATGCGCAGTTGCGAGCTTTGGAGAAGTCTCTCAATTATGAGCGTGACATGGCCACTCGTCGCCTCAAAATTACTGAGCTGCTAAGCACGCAGGGCAATCTGACCGACGAGCTACAGACACGCATTGATAATGCGACGTCGAAACTTGAGCTTGAAGACATCTACCTGCCATATCGTCCGCGTCGTCGATCGCCAGCGGCCAAAGCACGTGCTGCTGGTCTTGACGTTGCCGCTCAAGCGGTCTTAACTCAAGAGGTTACCCCGACTGAGGCGCTAGCTGACTATCAAGTGCAATCTAGCATTACCGACGATAGTGGTAATGAGATTGAGGTTGATTTCAGTGATATTGACAAACAGTTAGCGGGCGTACAAGCCATCATCGTTGATGAGTGGACGCAAGCGTTAGACTTATTGGACAACTTACGCAGCGGCTTTGCTAAAACAGCCAGTATCGTTTCAGCAGTTGCTAGTGATGAGAAACGTGAAGTCGGTGAGAAATTCAAAGATTATTTCGAGCATAGCGAAAGCCTTGCACGTTTGCCAAACCATCGCTTACTAGCGATGCTGCGCGGCCGTCAAGAAAATGTCTTGGGTCTCAAAATTGAAGGCGAAGATGCACCTTTTATCGAAAAAATCATCAGCCATTTCGATGTCGATGCCAAGGCACCAGCCGAGCGCCGTGAGTTTTTAACAGAAGCAGCGAGTAGTTTGTGGAAAGATAAATGGCGTCCGCACATTGAGCATCGTTTATTGACTGAAAAACGTCTGACTGCTGAAGCCGATGCCATCGATGTGTTTGCTAATAACTTACAGCATTTATTGATGTCAGCGCCTGCTGGTCGCAAAGTTATTTTAGGGGTTGATCCTGGTATTCGCCATGGTGTAAAAATGGCCATCGTCGATGCTCAAGGCCATGTCATGCTAGATAGCGAAGACAAGCCTGTCGTCGCCACGGTTTATCCGTTTGCCCCTGATAATAAGATGGATGAAGCGAAAGCAGTTATCGATAAGCTATTAAGCACTTATAGCGTTGATTTAGTGGCTATCGGCAATGGTACGGCGAGCCGCGAAACCGATGCAATGATTAAAGAGATTTTAGCCGCGAATAGTGAACTAAAAGCTAAAGCGGTTATCGTTAATGAGTCTGGTGCGTCTGTTTATTCTGCCAGTGAGCTGGCCAGTGATGAGCTTGCCAGTTTGGATGTGTCAGTTCGCGGTGCGGTTTCTATTGCACGCCGCTTGCAAGACCCATTGTCAGAGTTGGTCAAGGTTGATCCAAAAGCCATTGGCGTTGGTCAATATCAGCATGACGTTAACCAAAATCAGTTAGCGGATAGCTTGGATAAAGTGACTCAAGACAGCGTCAACGCCGTTGGTGTCGATGTCAATACCGCCAGTCCTGCTATTTTGGCGCACATTGCTGGTCTAAACCGTAACGTGGCTCAGCAAATCGTCACTTACCGTAAAGAACATGGTGCTTTTGATAGCCGTGAGGCACTAAAGAACGTCCCACGTTTAGGGGTAAAAACCTTTGAGCAAGCCGCTGGGTTCTTACGTGTCCATAATGGTAGCAATCCACTTGATGCTACAGGCGTACATCCAGAGAGCTATGCACTGGTCGATGGTTTATTGGCGCAAACAGGTAAAGCATTGCCAGAAATCATCGGTAATGATGGTGTGCTAAACAGTATCGATACCACGACATTAGCTGCTAACGATGATAACGTGAGTGTGAAGGCCATCCTAGAAGAGCTTGCCAAGCCTGCACGTGACCCACGTCCTGAGTTTAAAACGGCCAACTTCCGTGATGATGTCAATAGCATTAAAGACTTGAGTGAAGGCATGACCTTAGAAGGCGTAGTGACCAATGTCACCGCCTTTGGTTGTTTTATTGATGTCGGCGTGCATCAAGATGGTTTGGTACATATTTCACAGATGGCCAATGACTTTGTCGCTGATCCAATGAACCGGGTCAAACCAGGTGATATTGTGTCGGTACGCGTCATCTCTATCGATGAAAAACGTGGTCGCATTGGTTTTAGTATGAAGCCTGAAGCAGAAAAGCCTGTACGCTCAGCAGCGAAAACAACGACAACAAGCACGGGCAATGATGAGAAAGCCAGTCGTCCACGCAGCAACCGTTCAAATAATAGCCATCCAGCCGCAGATAAGCGTCCATCGAAGCCTCGTGGTAATCGCCAAGATAAAGACAATGCCAGTAATAATCGTAGCAAGGCGCCAAGAGCAGATAAAGCGGAAGCTCCTAGCAAAATGGGTACCTTGGGCGCTTTGTTAAAAGAGGCAGGCGTGACTAAAACCAAGAAATAAGTAATAGTATTAATATGAATAATAGCGAGTAAAGAAAAAGGCAGCCTAATGGCTGCCTTTTTTAGTTTCTTAGATTAACACATGAAGTGCAATACCAAATGTGAGGTGAAAAAAAGACCTAGATGCGCTAGCATCAAAGTTTTTATCCACCGACCAAAGTGAGATTGCAACCATGAACTATACACATCTAAGCCTAGGTGAACGATACCAGATTTATGCCCTTAAAGGGGCAAAACATAGTATTAAATTTATAGCGAGGGCGTTAAACAGAAGTCCCAGCACCATATCAAGAGAGCTTAGGCGTAATAAAGGCCTGCGCGGTTACCGAGCAAAGAATGCTAATAACAAGGCTTGTGACAGACGGTCAAACAATGCGCCCAGCATCATCGCTGACGTATGGGATTGGGTCACAGATAAGCTAAAAGACAGCTGGAGTCCTGAACAAATAG
>NZ_RRYX01000161.1:0-4304 GCF_014861375.1 Psychrobacter sp. FME5
TTGCTTTGGCTGTCACCCTCCTTTATTTCTTCAGCATACTTTCTGACACACCACCCATGCGTCACTTAGCGCCTTACCAAACTGGGCTATGGCTGGCGGAGTATGGAGACATACGCTGCCAGTTATGCCGTGTTTACCGTAGTACACCACAATATCAGCTACCCCAATTATCACAGCTATCGCAGCAGCATTTGCCATCACATAGCGCTGATATACTCAATGTCACTTCTAGCATTAGACCCTCAAATAGCGTTAGACTGCCAAGCAACAATACTTACGTTACTAAGCTCCGCCTTTATATCAATCGCCGTCTAAGCAGCGGTTTATTATGTGCGCATTGTCATCATAGTATGGTTTGGTTACCCAAGCCTTTTGACGTGGATATCGCTGCTGGTACGGCACTGACCATTCAAACCGCTACTTATTACGATTATCCCATGCGTCAGGCTATCAGAGCTTTTAAGCATCACGAAGATATGACCAAGCTACCACTGCTACTGCATGCCTTGCGTCAATTACCCCGTCCTCACGGCTGTCATCATGATAATAGCGTCATTGTCGCTATGCCGACTACCAACCAACGATTGGTCAAACGCGGATTTGACCCTGTCAGTATCTTATCAGCACAACTGTCTAAGCATTGGCAAATACCGCTGTGGCATGGCATCAAGCGTATCGACAACACTATAAGCCAGCAAGGGCTGACACGAGCTGAGCGCTTAAGCAATTTAGATAATGCTTTTGCGCTTATCGAGACACCACCCGTCAAGCGTTTATTGTTCTTCGATGATGTCTCGACTACAGGGGCGAGCTTGCAGGCCCTAGCGCGTACCCTATATGTCTCGTCTGATATAACCTCATCAATAAATACCCAAGCCCTCCATAAATACCATCTCTTTGCTTATGCATTGGCGCATGGAAGTCAATCATAAAAACCGCCAGTCTCTATTCGTAACCACTAATATGTTGCTAATATGTTGCCGTAACGCTATATTGTTAAAATTAATATAGTAATTTGTTAAATATTAACCGTGTAAGTGCTTCATTGCTCGATAAAACCTATTAACAAATTAATGAATAATAGCTGTCTTAGAGCATTTGCTCATTGCTCAGCATTTTATGCGAAGTTATCACTACATATCATGGAACAAAAATTGCATGGTATATAGTGAGTAGACGGCAAAAATCAGCGACCTATCATTATGGTTAAACCAGTATTCGTGTCATGTAAGTATTAGGGTCATATCAATAGTGGCAGTTATAAATGTAGTTATAAACAGGAATTTGATGTGAACGCATCTGCGAATAACCGATTATCTAAGCTAAGCATGACCAGCTCAGGGTTTACTCTGATTGAGCTGATGGTAACGATTGCTGTGCTTGCTATTATTGTGAGCATCGCTGCGCCTAATATTAGCAATCAGTTGGCAAATCAAAGAGTGAAGTCGACGACTGCTACGCTGGTTAATGCGTTAAAAGAGGCTAAAGTTGAGAGCGTGATTCGTCGACAAGTAATTACTGTAACTATTAATAATAATAGTACCAATGCAGGTACTCTTGTCCTCGAAGATGCCAAGGAAAACTTAATTGGCACTTATACGTATGATGCCAAAAGTACTATTAGCGGTAAAGACAGTAAGAATAAAGCTAAAAGCGTTTCAGTATTTAGTCCTGATAAAACTGCTGATAATGAAGTGACGTACAACATTTGCGATAGCAATACCTCCGCTGCGCCTAGACAAATAGAAGTGAGTAAACTGGCGGCGATTAATACTGAGCTTGGAGGAACCTGCTAATGTATAAACTCAGCTCGCAGCGTGGGGTAGGTTTAGTAGAAGTACTAGTCGCTTTATTATTGCTCGCAGTTGCAGTTTTGGGCTTTACTGCTATGCAGATGGCAGCAGTAAAAGCCACTGATGAGAGTTTAATGCGTACACGAGCTTTAACAGTAATGAGAGGTGGCGCAGAAACAATGCGCACCAATCCTGATGGTATTAATGCGTTTAAAGCAGCGCTAAATGGTAACTCAGACACAGTAAGTATCGATGATAAGAGCATAAAAAAAGATAGCTGCGTACAAAATACTGTTACAGCCCCTGCTGTTAGTGCTAGTTGTACGATTGAACAGTTAGCGACTCGTGATGGCCTGCTATTAAAGTCCTATGCAGTAGCTAATGATATGCTCATTGGTTTGGCTGCTGATGGCTGCCCTGGCACGGTAGGCAGCCAAGTGCGCCAATGCTTTGTTGCCAGTTGGGGCGCGACCACCTTAGCTCTAGACGATAGTGACAAAGCGTGTGCAAATGCTGATGGTACTTATAAAAATGGTGCTGAGTGCTTTATTATGGAGGCGTACTGATGTGGTCTAGTAGGACAGTAAGACAGGGACATAATAGTACCGATCGCCCTTATCAGCAGTCAGGATTTACCTTAATAGAGCTCATGATCTCTTTGATACTCGGCTTGATTATATCGGCAGCAGCGATGCAGGTGTATATCATCAACGTAAAAACCAGTAGTATCCAAGCCAGTGGTAGTGAGCTCCAAGATGCTAGCGTATTTGGGTTACAACAGTTAGAGAGAAAGGTACGCTTAGCCAATCTAGGTAATCCTGAAACCCAAATCACGAGCGCCACTAACAAAGGTGGAGTAGTACTCACCGCCGCCAATCTCGGTATTGCCACTACGCCTTATACCGGTATGGGCTATTTGACCAGACGTGCAGGCGACAGTAGGGGCGGTACTAATGGCTGGACAGGTATCTCAAATATAAAAGATGTACCCAGCGATCAGTTGACTATTCAATATACCAATATAACCGGTAGTCGCATGAATGACTGCGAGGGTTCGACGGTTGAGCTCAATGACACTGTCGTGGAGCGTTACTTTTTACGCCAAAAAACTGACGATACTAGTTCAGGCGATATAAAAAATCTGGTACTTGCCTGTGATGCTGGGCGCGTCAACTTAGTCGGTGGCGTTACTGAACTCACTGATTTTGGTGGAATAGGACAAGAGTTCATTGCCAATGTTGACCAATTTAAAGTGCTATTAGGGATGCATTTTACCAAGGGTGCCAATGCTGGGAAAATGATGTACTTGCCTAGCAGTGCTTATATGAAAATAACTGATGACAAGCCTGCCATCACCGCTATTAAGATGGGGCTTATCGCCCATGGTAGTACGCCTATAGTGGGTAGTGAGGATCAAACTAAGTTTTTGTTATTGGGTCAAGATAATACTCTAGAAACAGACACTACCCGTAAAAACCAAGTACGTAATACCTACGAGACCACCACTTTATTGCGTAATGCTCGTGTCGTTAACATAGATACCAGCTTAAAACCCCAGTAGGGAGACTGACCATGCCAAGCAGCCGTCATTTATCAGGCCTAACCATCATAGATATCCGTAGCGCTGTGGTGTACCGCGAATCAGAGCAAGGCGCAACGCTGATAGTGGTGTTATTGTTTTTGGTGCTCATTATGCTCGCAGGGGCAATTGCGGTTAGACAAAGTAATACCGATCTCAAAGTGGCGACCAGTGACCAAATTAATACTATCTTATTGCAGTCATCAGATAGCGGAAATCAAAAGCTAGAAAACATGATTAATGGTGATCCAGCATCGGAGCAGTATAAAGACGTGACCAGCTCGGCTGGGGTATTTGGGCATTTTTTATTGGATGATAAAAACACTAACAACGAGTTTATTTATTGCTTCAATCCGCGCACCCAAAAATACTTAACGGCCAATGCTACGATTAGAGATCCTAGTGGCGGCTACTGGAGTGGTCTGGATAAGGGCATTTGCAATTATAAAAGTGCTGATGGCTATACCAGTAACAGACAAACCATTGTCACTCAGATGAGCGTCACCACCACTCCGCCCGATCCCAATGCTGAAGCTTTTTCACAGATGGTCATCGGTAAAGAAGTGGAAGACAGAACTAGTAAGCGCTTTAAGTTCGATATCCGTGCTACCTCAGCACTGCCAGCTTATCACGAACCAAAAGATGACAATGGCTCTTGTTTTGATAATAGCAGTATCACTGCCGCTGATGGCAAAAATGCAATGAATGACTGTATGCTAGCGGCGATGACCCCGAGCAAAATGCTCTACGAGCAAGTCGATGTAGAAAACGTCTCCGCCTCTACTACCTGTATCCCATTTGGTAAAGGCTCAGGATCACTAGATAGGAAATGTGTCCTTGCGTCTCCCTAAACCCCTTAGCCTACCGCGCAATTGTGTGTAGTGGCATAATAAAATTGGACAGCTTCTAAGAGGTTATAATAACCCAAAGAA
>NZ_RRYX01000162.1:0-4254 GCF_014861375.1 Psychrobacter sp. FME5
CCGTCCTATTTAGCCGTCAATCCGTCCTATTTAGCCGTCAATCCGTCCTATTTAGATTTAGCTAGACCTTACTGAGTATGACTTTCAGGGGGGGCTAAAAACTCTTTAAAAACCTTTAAAACCTTAAAAAAGGGGAAGAACTTTAAAAGCTTGTGGATAACTTCAAACTTCAATTACTTTTAAAACTTATTTTTTGTTTTTTTATTTTAAAAACAAAAGAAAGAGCTAAAGATTTTTTAACTTTTAGTTTCCATAACAAGTATTAATTAGAAGTTAATATCATCAATAAGGGGTCTATTTGCCTCACTAGAGCTTGAGAAGTTGCCTTTAGGTACATTGTTACCTATTTCAGATTTAAAGCCCTCTAAACGGCTAATATCGGCTTTTCTAGTAGCATATCTTTCTATATCAGCCAAAATTTGCGGTATTCGTTCAGGTTCATTCTCTGCCACAGCCATAGTTATAGCTCCAAGCACAAATTTTTGACCGTTGAGAGCCTTATCAATTTGTTTTTTCATTCGATTGGCTTTGTCTAACGCTTCTTGTCGCTTCTGTTCTAATTTTTTGATGTCAGTCACGTATTGCTCCTTAATAAAAAACCCTAAAAAAGGCTGGTGAAGTATTTAATTTATAGAATAACGGTTATAACAACAGCCATGATAATTGCTATAAGAAAAGAACCAACTACTAGCCATTGCGGAATATTTTTATCTTCTTTGAAGAATGTATATTTAACTATAGAGATAACTAAAAAAATTAAGATAGCTGGTAAAACAACTCCATCGCTAGTTATCTTTTTATCTGAAACTAACATCAATGCTACAAATAAAATAGCATAAGCAAATGCTACAGAAGATGCCAAACCTAGCGGTTTTAATATATCTTTTTTTGTTTCCATGCTAAAAACACCTAATTTTTAAAATTTATATGATGTAATTTTTACTGTGGAATGGTTGTGTCCCACTGACTAAGTGCGAACTTACGAAAACTATGCTAACATTCCACTTTGTTACAGTATAGATAGATTTCATAATTCGCAAAGGGGAAACCCCCTTGACCCCCAAAAAAGAGGCTAGTATGAGTAATTTTATAACTTATAACAATATGATAATAAACGTTGATACTATCAAAATGGTTAAAATGACTCGACCACCTAGTGATGGTAAAGATGGTGATTTTCATCGTATAGAAATTATTAGATATGAAGACGAAGCTATAAGCTTAGCTCCTATTTATAAGGATACTGAGAAAGCAAATGCTATATTTAAAGATATAGCCAAAAACCTTGAGTCAAAAAATCTAACTACAGAAGACTGGTAAATTTGTGGCAATCTACCACCTATCGACTAAGCCAGTATCACGCAGTAGCGGAAGAACCGCCACTGCGTCTATTGCTTATCGTGCTGGTATTGCTATCAAAGATGAACGCACAGGCAAAGAACACGACTACACCAAAAGAAGCGGTGTGGCATACACTCGACTTCACACCCCAAACGGTTTAAAGATTAAGCGCAACGAACTTTGGAACTTAGCAGAAACCACCGAAACGAGAAAGAACAGCCGAACCGCAAGAGAGATTGTCGTTAATCTACCTCATGAATTATCAGGGCGTTTGCGGATGATGCTTGTTAATGACTTCGCTAAGGACTTAGCCAATCAATACGGTGTTGCCGTTGATGTGGCAATACATACGCCTGATGCACAGGGCGACAACCGCAACCATCACGCCCATATCATGTTGACCACACGCAAGCTGGAACGCTTGGAGAGTGGCAGAGTCGCTTTAACAGACAAGTCACAGCTAGAAATGAGCAACACCCAGCTTAAAGAGCGTGGCTTACCTAGTGCTAGGGAAGAACTAAAGGCAATCCGTGAGCAGTGGGCTAATATCACCAATAAGCACCTCAAAGAAGCCAAGATTGATGCCCGAATTGACCATAGAAGCCACAAAGACAGAGGGTTAGAGCAACTACCCACCAAAAAACTAGGTTGGGAAGCGTCAGCCCTAGAGCGCAAAGGTATTAAGACAGCGACAGGCGAATATAACCGCATGGTTGAAGAATATAACCATACGATGAAGCAGCTAGCGATTATTGAAAAGAGCCTGAAAGCCGACACAGAGCAGCGAGAACAGAGCAATGACAGAACAAGAGAAAGAATTGAAACAGCAATTAAGTACATTGAAAACGCAATACAAAACACAGCTTGGGCAGATAGAAAAACTAAGCTCGTCACTCAAGTCGTTGGGGAATGTCAACGAGAGCTTGAGGGAGCAGAACGAGAGATTGACGCTTCAGCTAGCGCAATCGACCAAGCGGATAGAAGCATTGCTGAACATCAACAATCCAAACTAAAAGCAGAACGAGAAGCCCAGCTTCAGCAGCAAGCCAAAGAGCTATTGCTTCAGAACTCACAAGAGCTACACGCCCAAGCCGTGAAAGGTGAGAAAGCTGTAAACGCTTATGAAACAAGGCTTGCAAACATTGAAAAGCAGTTTGAACAACTAAGCCTTAAACCCCTGAAGAAAGAGTTAGCCGAGCTTCAGCAAGCCTACGACACCGCAAAAAAACCTATGATGACCAGTCAAAGCAAGTGGTCAAAGCAGCAGTTAGAAAAACGGACGGTATTGCGAAGCCTAGAACGCCAAATAAGCGTTAAAGAGGTTCAAGATAGAGGAAAATACAAGCAACACGCTAAAGACTGGATAGCCAAAAACGAACCGCAGACAGTGCAAGAAGCACAGCAAGGTCAACAAGCTATCAAAGAATACAAAGAGCAGCAGAAGCAGCAAGAACCAAAGGTGGAACAGCTACGAGTGCGTACCAGTCAGAGCAAAGATAAAGGCATGGAGCGATAGAGATATGAGCGATAACCAAGAGAAAAAGGATTTAGTGCAAGACTGGATAGACAGGTCAGCCCTGAACGCCATACAAATGAGCGAGGACGAGAATTACCGCCAGCTGGTAGCAGTCAGGGCAACTAATTGGGGCAAGGACATAACAGCGAAGTCCGACCTACGGATAAAACAATCACAAGCACCTCACTTAGAGATTTAACAGATAGAAACGGGTCTTAATGGGAAACAGCCCCCATTCAGATCCGCTTCTATCTCAACTCTTAAATTAGTATTCAAGATACTCTCTGATTGGACGCTTGTTAAACTGCTCAGGCTGTTTTTTAAGACGGTTAATCATCTCAAACTCCCAAGCCTGTGAGTTTTGACCAGCTGGGCTGGTAGAGCTTACTAGGTGATTATAGTCTGCTATGAATTGCTGATTACGTGCAATACGCCCCAACTGTTTATCACTTAGCCCATCAACCGTAAACATATCGCCATTATTAGCGTCACGCTCAATACTAATTTCTTTTTTACTTGTTTTTTTCGTCTTAAACTTAAGCTCTAAGTGAGTAAATTTTCGTCCTGTTTTCAACATTTCATACTTTACTGTATAAGGTGATTTATCGTTAATCTCATTAATTGCGGTATCAATCACACGCACTTTCAAGTCCTTTGTAGCTTTATATTTATCCCCTAGAGCAAGCATATAGCGTAAATCCACTAGCTTTATTTTTCTATAACCAGTTGACTTGAATTGCATCATAGCTTGATACAGACGCATACTATAACTACTGCTAAACCCTGCTACATCCTCAATATTGAATTGTGTGAAATTTTTTCTAAGTTCAGATAGAAATGGAACAATACGTTCATTAAAAACCAAACGTACAACAACGTTATCATCATCAGAAGGCATAAGGCTATCCATTAGATTGTAAGCCCTAAGCATTTGAATATATTTACTGTAATCTTCAGGGTTAGGGTACTTGGCTTTTAGCTTCTCTCCTGCATTTTTATCATAGCGCAAGACTTCAGAGAGCCAATGGAATTCAAGCTCACCAATTTCTGTATCTATAAATAATGATTTTTTCATCAAGTCTTTTGATGCACTTCGTATTTCCCTCGCTACAGTATCAGGGTGTACGCCAAGCCGTATAAAATCATCTCTTGTAACGCAGTAAGCATGTTTAGCATCTACTGGTTCACCTTTAGGGATTTGTGCCATTGCGGAGAGAATTAAACGTTGTTCATTTACGCTCAACTCATAAGCTGCATTTATAACCGCATTATCCATTACAATTAAATCATTACTCATAACAGTAAACCCCAAATACGCTAAATAGGACAACAATATATCATTGTCCTATTTAGCCGTCAATCCGTCCTATTTAGCCGTCAATCCGTCCTATTTAGCC
>NZ_RRYX01000163.1:0-4193 GCF_014861375.1 Psychrobacter sp. FME5
ACCGTTCGCTATTTTTTTTGCCATCAATTTGTCGCCAATGTTCAACACGCCCTAATGCGGCGATTCTATTTCTAACTGACTATACCAGAGATTATCTTAGTCCAAGCTCAATGGCGAATTATTAAGGACACTTTTAATCATCAACAATACTGCCAAATCGAGCATCAAGAGTGGCAGCCAGTTGCGCAGGTGGCAGCTCAATCTCTAAACCACGCCGACCACCACTCACATAAATAGTTGGCTGCACTTCAGCTGAACTATCGATAATAGTCGCCAAACGCTTTTTTTGCCCCAATGGACTGACGCCGCCGAGTACGTAGCCAGTACTGCGTTCGACTTGTTTTGGGTCTGCCATTTGGACCTTTTTGCAGGACAGTACTTTATTAGAAGACAGCTTATTAACAGACAGTGCTTTGGCCATTTTTTTAAAGTTTAAGGTTTTCTCTACGGGCAATACCGCAACTGCGAGCGCACCAGCATCGGTCAACACGACCAAGGTTTTAAACACTTGAGCGGCATCAACGCCGAGTTTTTCTACCGCCTCTAAACCAAAGGAGGCGGCGTTACTGTCATGGCTATATTCGTGCAATTGATAATTAAGAGCGCATTTTTTGGCAAGATTGATGGCTGGCGTCATAATATTTTAACTCAAATCAGTGAGGTTAAATGATAGGCTTACACATGGTTGGTCGCGGTTGTAGGCAAACTATTATTACGCTAAATAGGTTAATCTTCAAATACGAGACCTTATTAAAAGCGGCCTAACTCACTATATACTACCTCAAACCTGTGAATAGTGGCAGTATATACAGACACTATATATCGCTTTGATGGCTTTTATGGCATTATAAGCGCAACACATTTGACTAATTTTGATACTGATTATGATACCGAAGTTCTTAAAAAAACGGATTTTTAAAGCGCCAGTTGCGACTGACAGTTCTTCTGAAACTGATATCAATCCAATCGCCACCAAGCCTTACTCTAATGCACCAATCAATCAGCTCTACCGTAAAATCTCGGGGCAGATGCTCGACGTCGCTGTCAAACCTAAATTATTGGGTGAGTTACCCGAGTTCGACGCTGACGATCAAACCTTAAGATTTTATGTGTTGCAAGATTACTCACGTTCCAACAGCATTTTGATTGATTTGCAAACGCAAGAGCACAACCTACCACCAGCGTTGGTTGGGGTAAATGATATCGCTCATAATATTAAAGAAAATGCCGCCATCATATTTTTAAATCATCCAAATGCCAAAGACAGTCAGCTATCACCGCGCCTGTCACGCTTGGTTTCTGCTGTCCTGCAATATCCAGAGTTAAAAGTGCGTTTGGTTCCTGTATCTATCCTATGGGGACGCGCGCCAGAAAAAGAAGATTCGCTATTTAAACTGCTGACCGCTGACAACTGGGAAGATCCAAGCATCACCAAGCAATTATTTAATATTGGGGTGATGGGACGCGATACCTTTGTGCAGTTCCATCCACCGCAAGATTTACGTACCCTTATTAATGATAGCCTCGAAGGGAATGGTGAGGGGCCAGTAGTCTTGGACTCGGTCGCCACCTATCCTAAAAATATTGATTTAGAAAATAGCGGCTTGAACGATGGCAGCAGTAACAACAATGACGTCGAAAATACAGTCCAAGCACCAAGCTATGCATTGGTCGCGGCTGCCGATGGCAATCGTGAACTGGTGCGCTCGTTGCAACAGCAGCTAACGATTTATCTGGATAAACAGCGGGCCAGTATGCTCGGTCCCGATTTATCAGACAGGCGTAACTTGGTAGACAAGCTCGTTTATTCACCGGCCATTAAACATGCGATAGAAGCGGAAGCGGCAGAAACCGGTACCAGCACTCGTGAAACGCGTCTACTCGCAAAAAACTATGCCAACGAGATGGTCAATGATTATTCACACTCTATCGTGCGCGGTTTTTATAAGTTTTTAACCTGGTTGTGGACGCAGCTATATGACGGTGTGGAAGTGCATCATTTTGAGCGCGTACGAGAGCTAGCGGCTGATTATGAACTGATTTATGTGCCTTGCCATCGCAGTCATGTCGACTACCTTCTATTATCTTATGTTATCTATAAGCGCGGCTTAAGTATTCCTTATGTTGCAGCCGGTGACAACTTAGATGTGCCAGTATTGGGTCCGCTATTACGCGGTGCCGTTGCCTTTTATATACGCCGTAGCTTCCGTGGTAATGCGCTTTACACCGCGGTATTACGTGAATACATGCATACCCTTATTACGCGTCATACACCGATTGAATACTTTATTGAAGGCGGTCGCTCACGTTCAGGACGTTTATTGCCACCGAAAATGGGCATGCTAGCAATGACCGTACATAGCCAATTGCGCCAGACCAATAAGCCCGTGGTATTTATTCCAACCTATATTGGTTATGAGCGCATCATGGAAGGTGGTACTTACGTTGGTGAGTTAAAGGGCAAACCCAAAGAGTCTGAGTCTTTGATTGGATTGCTTAAAGTCGGCCGTAAGATTGAGCGTATCTTTGGAAATGTGCACTTAAGCTTTGGCACACCGCTACATCTTAGCGACTTTATGACCAAATTCGATGTACCAGCCAATAGTTTACCGGCAGATCGCACCGATACGCCACTCGATGATAAAGCCAGTGCGATGGTCGATAATATTGGCGTGAAAGTCATGCAGCATATTAATAAAGCCGCGGTAGTCACGCCCGTATCACTATTGTCATTGGTGCTATTATCAGCACCCAAAGCCGCTCTAGATGAAAATATCTGCCGCGAGCAAATCGCCCTCTATCAAGGTCTTGCTCAACAGCTGGCATATTCGGATGACACGGTTATCACTGATATGAGTCCGCAACAAATCATCGATTATGGTATTAAGCTAAAGCTCATTGAGCGTACGCCGCACATCTTAGGCGATATCATTCAAATTGCAGGCAAGCAAGCGGCATTGCTCAGCTATTTCCGCAATAACATCTTGCATGTGTTTATTCTACTGTCTTTCTTATCAGCACTCGTGGCGCGTAATGGTCGTATCGAGCGCAGCCGTTTAGATAATATTGCCAAACAACTCTATCCATTCTTACAGAGCGAGCTGTTTTTACATTATCCAGCGCATGGCTTAGCGGAGACGCTAAATAAGAAAATTGATATCTTAATCGCGCACGGACTGATTATAGAATTGAGCGATGGCATACTTAGCGTACCTGAGACCAATAGTAAATGCTATCAGCAGCTGCAAGTTCTCGCCACTCCCGTTGGCCAAAGTCTTGAGCGTTACTTTATGACGCTTGCCCTACTCGCTCAGCAAGGCTCAGGCAATTTAACCGAAAACGAAGTCGTTGACTTGTGTCATCTGCTTGGTCAACGCTTATCGGTGTTATATGCAGATGATATTCCTGATTTCTTTGACCGCGCGTTATTCACCAGCTTTATCAGTGCCTTGACTCGTCTTGATTACTTGCAAAAAGATGATGAAACTGGGGTATTGACCTTTGACCAGCGTATCAACGATATTGCCCATCATGCCAAGTACGTCCTGACACCTGATATGATGCAAATTTTGCAGCAAGTGGCCAGCTTAGACGAAGCAGAAATCACCCATGCGATTACTGAGATTAGTAATAAAAAGCAGCGTAAATTTGGTCGTAAGCGTTAGGTTTTAGTCAGGTATCTTGAGCCAATTATAGGGGCTGCAAAAAAACCATACCCGCAGTATCGTAGCGTTTTTAAAGTATTTTAACTATATCTTAACCAAGTGACGCACAAAAAAAGACCTCTAAATAATTGGAGGTCTTTTTTATGCCTTAGATTAACACATGAAGTGCAATACCAAATGTGAGGTGAAAAAAAGACCTAGATGCGCTAGCATCAAAGTTTTTATCCACCGACCAAAGTGAGATTGCAACCATGAACTATACACATCTAAGCCTAGGTGAACGATACCAGATTTATGCCCTTAAAGGGGCAAAACATAGTATTAAATTTATAGCGAGGGCGTTAAACAGAAGTCCCAGCACCATATCAAGAGAGCTTAGGCGTAATAAAGGCCTGCGCGGTTACCGAGCAAAGAATGCTAATAACAAGGCTTGTGACAGACGGTCAAACAATGCGCCCAGCATCATCGCTGACGTATGGGATTGGGTCACAGATAAGCTAAAAGACAGCTGGAGTCCTGAACAAATAG
>NZ_RRYX01000164.1:0-4107 GCF_014861375.1 Psychrobacter sp. FME5
CTATTTGTTCAGGACTCCAGCTGTCTTTTAGCTTATCTGTGACCCAATCCCATACGTCAGCGATGATGCTGGGCGCATTGTTTGACCGTCTGTCACAAGCCTTGTTATTAGCATTCTTTGCTCGGTAACCGCGCAGGCCTTTATTACGCCTTAGCTCTCTTGATATGGTGCTGGGACTTCTGTTTAACGCCCTCGCTATAAATTTAATACTATGTTTTGCCCCTTTAAGGGCATAAATCTGGTATCGTTCACCTAGGCTTAGATGTGTATAGTTCATGGTTGCAATCTCACTTTGGTCGGTGGATAAAAACTTTGATGCTAGCGCATCTAGGTCTTTTTTTCACCTCACATTTGGTATTGCACTTCATGTGTTAATCTAAGATGATTTTTATTAATGGTTTTAATGATTATTGATTGTTATTAATATTTATAGTCGATGAACAGTAAAACTAGTACGGCTGTATTAGTGTGCTAGTGGTATAAATTTTTCTGGTGTGCTGCATACGCAGAGGCTGCACAAAATTCATCCCAGTAGCACTGTAGTAATTCTCAGGTGTTTTGACTATATGTATCAAAATCAGTGTGACGCGTTATGGTGAATACTGGTAGTAGTAAGGTGTCACAGGATGTTCAAAAAATGTAAGACTGTCAGTGAAATTAGGATATGCCCTAGTAAAATAAGAAGGCTTTGTATGTTATCTCCCCATAAATTACTGCTTAGCACCTCGTTGGTCAGTATCGCAGTAGGTATGACAGCTTGTGAGCGCCAAAATTTCGATAACGCTGATATCGAGATGGATGAAGCCGCTGCAAAACAGCCACTGGTGCTAGATACTAAATTACCAAAAGCCACGACGATAATAGATTGCGCGCAATTGACTCCGAAACAAACGCTTATGGTAAAAGGCCACAGCGCACTCAGTCAAAACTGTGATTTGACAGAAAAGTCGATACGCTTTGAGTTAAACGATTCACATAGCTCGCTTGACTGTCAGGGGGCACTGCTCAGTACCCACGCTGATGATTCCTCAAAAGCTAGTGCGATTACGATTAAACCCAAAACAGATAGCGCCATCGAAGATATCACGGTGGCTAATTGTCATGTGAATGGCTATGGTCACGCGCTACATATCCGCCAATATAGCCAACCCAATCAGCGTTACGCGCGCGGCTTAATCGACTCTGCCGCCAATCGCAATCTTGCCCCAAGCGATATTAATGTGATTAATGTCAGTAGTCGCAACAGTATCAATAGCGGCATGTTCGTCGGTGACCATGTGCATGACAGCACTTTTGATAAAGTACGCATCCAAAACGCAGGGACCGTCGGGCTATATTTAGAATTTGGTAGCCGCGACAATGTGATCAAAAACTCAGTGTTTATCGGTAATGGCTTTCGCCGTTTTAAACCCAATCGTGAAGCTATCGCGATTGATTCATCGAGCAACAACCGTATCGAAAGTAACCAGTTTATTCATAACGGTGCAGGTAGTATCTTGCTGTATCGCAATTGCTTCGAGCATGCCGATGATCCAACACGGAGCAATCATTTTAAGCGTACCGAGTCCAGTCGCGACAATGTTATTAGCAATAATACTTTTCGTGATGAGCAGATCGGTGTTTGGGTGGCATCGAGACAATCACGCAATCTAAAAGGCTTTGAGTGCGGTGCTTATTTGCTGAAACAAACCCCATTTTCAAGCTATCATTTAGACAGTGCCAAAGACAATAAAGTTATTAATAATTATTTTGAACAAGTGCAGCAAGGGATTATCGTTGAGGATGATGGCACACAGATTAATGACAACCAGTTCGCAGCCACTGTAAGTATGCCTATTAGCATTGGTTCTAAAGTCCGCGAAGATAGCGAGGCTGGAGCAGTTATAAATACGTCGATTAAAAACAATATATTTACTGATAAAACGACTGAGCAAGCCATTAGTATCAGACCAGCAAGCAAAACGGCTACCAAAATTAGGTAGCCGCTCAAGTGCTTTAACATCATTTATATGGTTTCTTCTATTTATTTAGTACCGATTTTACTATTAACAAAGCGCATTAGTGAATCCGGCGCTACCTGCGAAGCTGTATGTAGCATTTTAGCGGGAAAACCAATAGGGTAATGGGTGCGTGAAATCTTACGATTCGGTTTGCTGCTTAGTTTACATAAAGTTTTGGCGACATCATCGACGGTTAAGTTAATGCCTAGACGGTCGATACTGGTAACTTCAATGTCTTTGGTCATGTCGGATTTTACCCATAATGGCATGACGTCAATTACCTTGATGCCAAGCTCAGCATACTCAATATTTAATCCTTCGGTTAACCCACGTACAAAGAACTTGCTGGCAGAGTACGGCGCAACTTCAGACTGACCATAAATAGCCGATGCCGAAGAGACGTTAATAATTTTGCCGTCATCACTATCCGCCAAATGAGAGGCTAATTTATGACAGCCGATGAGGACGCCTTTACAGTTAATATCAATCAATGACAATTGCTTATCCAAGTCTGTATTGGGTAACGCGCCACTCACCAATACGCCAGCATTATTAATTAAGGTATCGATACCATCAAAATTATCAAGCATATGATCGATGGCAGTATCCCACGCCTCAGGATCAGTAACATCAAGGTGACCATGGATGACACGATTCTTTTTCAGCGCTTTTTTAAACGCTTTATCATTGACCGCGCGCTCAAGCTCAACCGTATCAATATCAAAAAGTCCAACGCTATGACCTTTAGCAACCAATCGCTTGGCCGTCGCCAAACCGATACCGCGTGATGCACCTGTGATTAATATATTCATAATGACTCGCTTAATAGTTAATAGTGGTTATTAATAATAGTTGAATAGGAATACTGTGCTAGATAAAGTCTCTATTTAAATCGAGACTTTTTAAATAGAGGTTTTTTAAATAGAGACTTTATCTAAAATTTTATTTAAGTCTTCAGCTGTCTATGTATTTAACTATATATTTATTTCCCATAGAAAATCCAACTATTGTTCTTGTATTTTACTTTTAGTATACCAAACGATACATAAAAGGTTCGCGCGGCGATAAATAGTATATAGGTAGTTCTATATAAAACTGATACGTTGGTAGCCACGTGCTACTGTTATAAGTTTTTCTTGCTTGCTGTTCACAGGCGTGACAGAGGCTGCCAAAAAATTACTCCAGCAGCATTTGTATCGGTTTGAAAGTGAATCAACTATAACTGCTAATACGCGTTATGCTTTACATGGTGAAGATGATTTATGTGACAGGTATTCCTCAAAATCAATGAGTTTAAACTGCCATAAATAAACCAATGCAATCGCATAAACTCCTGTTTCTGCTAATTCTTCTACGATTTCACCAATGCTTTCAGGAATGATAATATAATTTTCGCCCATATATTCTAGTATTGCCAATGCGATTATGCTGGCATATACAGCGATGGGTACGGAGCGTAATACGGCCCAAAGGTAACGCCACGAGTAAGCCAGTAAACCAACAATCAGCAAATAAACCACGGTAAGAATTGCATCTTCCCACCAATCATAAGAATGATTTAAAAATGAAAAACCACTAGAGATGAATAGGTCTGGCACATAGTTTAACTCACGGCGAATCACCGCAAAAAACACCAGTACTGCCGCCAACCAAAAGGCTCGAATTTTTTTAACATGGTCTGTCGTATAGCCCTGTAGTAAATATTGTAAGCAACGTAGCAAACAGGCGAATAAAATAATAATGCCAGGGACTTCGATGATGCCATCTGAACTTAAAATAGGAAACTCCTGGTTTTTTAAGAACTTAGATTAACACACCAAGTGCAACGCTAAATTATATTATAGAACGCCTGCATAGGCGTTTTAAACCCTAATCGTTTTCTTGGTCTGTTGTTTAGTTTATTCTCAATGTCCTGTATCTCATTATCAGAGACTTGTCTAAAGTCACAACCCTTAGGCAAGAACTCTCTGATTAAGCCGTTAGTATTCTCGTTGGTTCCTCGCTGCCATGACGCATAAGCATCGGCAAAGAAGAAGGAAGTAAAGAGCTTTCGTTTCACCTTCTTATGCTGAGCAAACTCTTTACCATTGTCAGAGGTAATGGTCTT
>NZ_RRYX01000165.1:0-3920 GCF_014861375.1 Psychrobacter sp. FME5
TTCTTCTTTGCCGATGCTTATGCGTCATGGCAGCGAGGAACCAACGAGAATACCAACGGCTTAATCAGAGAGTTCTTGCCTAAGGGTTGTGACTTTAGACAAGTCTCTGATAATGAGATACAGGACATTGAGAATAAACTAAACAACAGACCAAGAAAACGCTTAGGGTTTAAAACGCCCAATCAGGTGTTCTATAATATAATTTAGCGTTGCACTTGGTGTGTTAATCTAAGAACCGAAATGATGGCTAATCAAGGTGTGGTTCACCTCTGCTTTTTTAGCAATGGCGCGCGTTGAAACACCATCAAAACCTGTTGAAGCAAACTCAGAAAGGGCAGCTGATAATATCTTATTTTTAGTTTGTAATGAGCGCTCTTGCTCTGCACGTTTCACGGGGTTCTCTTCTTTTTAAGCTTCTCAACCCTTATACTAACCAACTGTTAAATTATAGAGTGTTAAGTTATATTATTTTTTGTTTTATTGTGTAAGCATTATATATAGTAGCGAATTCATGGCAGTAGATTTAGTTTGTCAAGCATTAAGTATGAGAATAAAAGATCTGGTAGATATTTAATAGTTCAGTCTGATAGAGGGAGTCAATACCGTTGTAATAATTATTATAAGAGAATAAAGAAACATAAGTTTAGAGACTGGGTGCTCAAGCGTGTCAACTTTTTAAAAATTGCCTTTTTTATATTTTTGTGCGTTCTCTTTGATTTCTTTTCTATGTATAAGATAATGAGATTAGGGTTTTAATCTCTGTGTATCACTGAGACAAATATGCCGCATATGACCTATATTAATGAATATCTAGACTGGGTTGAATAATAGTGATCAGATAAAAATCTGCTGCCATTGGTCAGTCGTGTGCGGATATTATAAGGCCGTTTGCTTGGGAAATTGCTAACGCTAGGGTTCGATCTCAACGTTTAGGCACAGTTAGACGCAGTGATTTTGGAGATGGTTAAAACTTCAGAGATTGAAGGTGAGCCATTAAATAACGAGCGAGTACGGTCTTCTGTCGCCCGATATTTAAGGATAGATGGCGTTGGTATGCCAACTGCTAGTCATGAGATTGATACGGTAGTATACATGATGCTAAATGCTATCTATCCCTATCAATACCCATTATTGTTAAACGATTTACTGGGATGGCATAAGGCATTATTTCCTAATGGATATAGTGGACTTTAACGCATTAAATACGGCAGTATTCGTGATGACAGTCAATAACTTACGCAATTATTTTCTTGAGCAAGATGATATATTTGGTCATCAAAGCGAGTATTGCTCATTAAAGGTTTGTGACAATCCATTCATTTGATTATGGAAATAGACGGCTAGCATAAGCAATCATAGAACGAATGCTAGCGCAAGGGACTACGTATGACCCCTTGGATGGGCAATGAGAAGCTAACATCAACCGTTAATGCTTCACGATTATAATCATCAATCACATTGAACAGTCTAAAGGCACGACCATCGTTTAGGGTATCGTGCATAAAGTCCATGCTCCAACTTTGGTTTATCCTTTCAGGTATAGCCAGTGGTACGAGTTTATTGCGCTTGATGCGGCGGCGAGGCTTGATCCTAAGGTTTAATTCAAGCTCGCAGTAGATACGATACACACGCTTATGATTGTATGGCAGTCTTAAGACATTGCGTAGGCTTAAAAAGCACAAACCAAAGCCCTAGTTCTTGTTCTAATTATTCAGCCCTATAAGCAAATGCGCGATCTGTTGGTTCTCATCAGAGGCCACCGACTTGTGGTAGTAGCAAGTGACGCTGATATTAAAGATACGGCAAGCACGGCGTAAGCTAATACCACGGTCTTTAATATAGTGACAAGCCATCTCTTTGCGCCTTTGTGGCGCTACCACTTTTTGACATGGCATCCTGTAGGATGTCTGATTTCAGACACTCGTCAGGATACATCTTCTTTAATCGAGCATTTTCAATCTCAAGCTTTTTTAAGCGACTGATAAGCGCAGCATCCATGCCACCATATTTAGAACGCTAGTTGTAGAACGTGCTTTGAGGCATAAATCAGCGATAGGTACGCCTTGTTCTGCTTGTTTTAAGATGTTGACAATTTGGTTGTCGCTAAAACAGGTCTTTTTCATAGGATTCTCCTACTGATATATTTTAACAGTTAATCTCTATTTTAAAGTGTTCTTATTTATCGGGGGAGGATTACCTATTCAGCTTCTATAAATTCCATTTTCTACAGCGTTAAGGTGTGAGTATATAATCCATAAGCGGCATACAAAGCAGCGATAACGATAATACCTAAAATGATTTTTTCAGCAGTGGTAAATAGCGTGGCTTGCTGCTCTTGACGCGCTTTTATGTAAAAGATTATTCCGGGTAAATAGAGTAATGCCGATAAGACGAAGTATTGAATACCTGCGGCATACAGTAGCCATAAGCTATAAATAACGGCGATAGCTGCCACTATTACATCATTAAAATTACTCTCTGCATGCTCATAACCGACCTTGTTTTTAGCAACCATTAATCCATACCCTGCTGAGAAAAAGTAAGGCAGCAATATCATTGACGTTGCCAAATAGAGTAAGGTGGTATAAGTACCTTCAGAAAAATAAGTGATGATCAAAAACAGTTGTGTCGATGCTGAAGAAAGTAGTAAGGCGTTAACAGGCACGCGTTTAGCATTAGTTTTATGCAAAAAACTGGGCATGGTATGGTCAGCGGCTGCAGAGTATAAGACTTCGGCACAAAACAAAGTCCACGCTAACAAGGCGCCACATACTGATATAATTAAGCCAACGGAAATAAAGGTCGCTCCCCACTTACCTACCACCATTTCTAACAAATAAGCCGTCGACGGGTTTTTTAATACTGCAAGCTCCGGTTGTGCGAGAACACCCATAGATAAGAAGTTAATAAACATCAACAATACTAAGGTGAATAAAAATCCGACCACCGTCGCTTTGCCAACATCCGAGCGTTTTTTAGCCTTTGCAGAAAATAAGCTTGCACCTTCAATACCAATAAATACCCAGACAGTAACCATCATCATATTTTTAACCTGAGCACCAACTGAACCAAGGTTTATACCATCAACAAGCGTTATTGCTCCCCAAAAATCATTTGTAAAAATATCCATTTTAAAGGCGGTGAACATGATGACGATAAATGTTAATAAAGGAATGATTTTAGCAATCGTTACCAGTTGATTAATGAACGTTGCTCCCTCGATACCGCGAGCTAGCATAAAGTATAGTGCCCATAATAATAATGAGGCGGCAGCAACAGCAGCAATGGTGTTACCCTCTCCAAATACGGGAAAAAAGTACCCTAAGGTGGCAAATATCAATACGTAATAACTCACATTGCCAAGCGATGCTACTAGCCAATACCCCCATGCCGAGTTAAAGCCCATATAATTACCAAAGCCAGCTTTAGCATAGGCATAAACACCGCTATCAAGCTCGGGTTTGCGCCGAGACAACATTTGAAACACAAAAGCCAACATCAGCATACCAAAGCCGGTAATTAACCAACCAATCATTGCTGCACCAACGCTGGCTTTTTCTGCAATATTTTGGGGTAACGAAAAAATACCAGCCCCAATCATAGAACCTACCACAAGAGCGGTTAGGGCAGTAAAACTTAGATTTTTTACGCTATTACTACTTTCAATAGCTTGGATTTCTGAATCTGCCACGTAAGCATTCCTTTAGTTAAAACCCTAATACGCATTGCTGTCTTTCTTTGTATAGTTGGTCCTTTTTAAATAAGATACAATCGATTTAAACTTAGATTAGCACATGAAGTGCAATACCAAAGTCGAGGTGAAAAAAAGACCTAGATGCGCTAGCATCAAAGTTGATATTCACCGCCAAAGTGAGATTGCAACCATGAACTATACACATCTAAGCCTAGGTGAACGATAT
>NZ_RRYX01000166.1:0-3914 GCF_014861375.1 Psychrobacter sp. FME5
TTGCTTTGGCTGTCACCCTCCTTTATTTCTTCAGCATACTTTCTGACACACCACCCAAATTCTAGAAGCCAATGTTAGCAATCCGACAGGCTACGGCGTGTCTGCTGATCTGCAGGGCAGTTTAAGTGCTGATGACAGTCTCGTTGGTCGCACGGTGCTGCAATACAATCAGCGTGCCAATCCAGTAGTCGATGATATCGGCGGGAAAGACAATCAAAACAGTACGGTCTACGTCAGTGCCGACAAGCAATTGAATGAGAACAGTAAATTTGGTTTTGGCTACTTGATGCAAGATCGGCAAATTACCCCTGATAATGGTCTGCCTACCTTTGCTGATAAATCATTAATATCGCTACCACGTGATGATTTTTATGGTGCCAAGTGGAACGATTTTAACAGTCAAAGCCATGATGTTTTTGCCGATTTTGAGCATCGTCTTGCTAGTGCCGGCGTCATCAGTGCTGGTATGCGCTACTCTGATAGAGAAGCTGATTATAATTATGCCTTTGCAGGAGGCGCCCTTGAGGATAATAAAACCAGTGTTGCCGGTATTGGTGCAGATATTCACGAAACGTCGCTTAGTGCTGATGTCAATCTAAGCCAACCGTTTAAGATTGGCAACCATCAAAGCGAATATGTCATTGGTGCTGACTATAAACGCTTTAAAACTGATAATGAAAACGCGCGTACTAAAGCCTTGGGTCAAGGTTTAACGGTCGGACAAATCAATGATTTGAACGAAGTCAGTATTATTGAGCAAGCACGTCGCGGTGAAAAAGGCTTTGCGCTTGCCCATACTGAGAACACCCTGAGTGAAACGGGTTTATACGGCAAAGTGAATTACAAGCCTATCGATAAATTAAGCCTAATTGTCGGCGGTCGTTTGAGTCATTATGAGATAGAAAGTGATGATAAGATTAGCAATGCTGATGCCAGTACTGACAGTAGTAGCAAAGCCACTGGTTATGGGGCTGCTGTGTATGAGCTGACGCCGAATATCAATGCCTATGGCAGTTATACTCAAGTCTTTACCCCGCAATATGTTGCCAATCAAGACGGCGAATTACTAAAACCGCGTGAAGGCGATCAGATAGAAATCGGTCTAAAAGGTCATTGGCAAGATACCTTGTCAGCGAGACTGAGTGGCTACCGTCTGACCGATGAAAATGCTGCTGCTCCCACAGCAGATGGCGATCAAGTGGCATTAGGAAAACGTCAAATGCAAGGCGTAGAAGTAGAAGTTAATGGCGAAATTATGCCTAACTTACAAGTATCTGGTGGCTATAGCTATTTAGATAGTGATATCAAACAGGCATCGAGTGATAGGGATGATGGCATTTTCCTATTGATGCCCAAGCACTCTGCTAATCTTTGGGTAAGCTATAAAGCGGATAATTTGCTTGCTCGTCCATTAACAATGGGATTGGGTGTCAACGCCGTCGGTGAATTCTCATCCTCGCAAGGTATCAAGGCAGATTCTTATAATACCTGGGATGCGATGGTCAGTTATCCATTTAATGAGCAGCTCACTGGTCAATTAAACGTTTATAATTTATTTAATAAAGACCATTACGTCCGTGTCGGTTCGCTCAATACGTTTAATATACCGGGTGATGAACGTGAAGTAAAAGCGTCACTGTCTTATAAGTTTTAGCTAGAATCACGGCTTGCTATATCGTAAGCCTAATAAATGAGGCGCATTGAGTTGATCAGGCGCCTTATATTTTTTGTGAAATTATTTTTTATAAGGGGTCCGTTATGTCCCAAGTTGTTGATAATCTTTATACTGATAAAGTACCATTACCCGTGGCGACCAAAACCAAGTTTATGAATCATGTCAATGAAGAGCATCAAGATGAACTGGCGCTGTTTGTAGAAGCATTTGCTGATACCAAGCTTAGTAATGAGATGGCAGTTGTGGTAGCAGAGGTCTATAGCGATGGACTATTACTTGAAGCGTCGGTGCAAAATGTAGGGCTTTTACTAAATCTAGAAGCTGACGCGCGGCCTGATGCTGTCAGTCAATTCTTTATTGAATTTGAAAATATTATTGATGAAACCATTACTTTGAAGTCGCAATATATCAATCTCTTGCAAGTGGCTTCAAAGAAACTTGGTAAGCAGGCGATAAAACAGCAAGAGCGGCATTTCACAGTGATTGATGGTTATTACGCCAGCCCGAATATGTTCCGATTGGTAGTCGCTGCACCTGCTGATACGCCACTGAATCATGCAGGATATGCCTATCTGTTTGAAATGAATGCTGACGTATCAATTAGTCATGAATCTACCAACGCCTCTGCTAACGCCTCGGAGAAATTACAGCGTTATTATACCTTACGAAAAGCATGGCAAGATGCAGAAACTCAGCAAATACAGGGTTGGGTGGATACTTATATTCATGGTGATACACCTGGTGGTAATTGGGCGAGAGCGGCACTAGCTGGCACACAACTGAAAAGTGTTCGCGATTATCCTGAAAAGATTGCGCATTTAAATGACGGACAATGTCTGCTTATCTGCGACGAAACGTCTATACCAACAGTCGCTAATTTATTAGAAAATTGGCAAAATCCGATAGCGCCAATTGTCATTGTCGTTACTTGTGATGTGGCAGATAGGGTTTATCTACAAGATATCGAATTCAGTCAGACGTTGGCACAGATAGATAATTTTAAACAACATAACATAGTGCATATTTTGAATACACCAGCCATCAATCTCCCTGACACTATTATCTCTACGATAGATAGCTGCTTAGAGGCCACATCTATTCATATAGATAAAATCTGGGGTGCAATTAGTGCAGCGGATGCCAAAGTGTTAAGGCGTCAACTAAAGGCTCAGTTTGATTTATCTCGGCAGGATATGGTCATGAAGGTGTATTGGCGAGCGTCTTAAAGAGTGGATATAATCAGAAGAAAGTTAGAATATGCTATCAAGTCTTAATTTTGTTAATATGACCTAAATGAACTGGGTGTGTTGAACATTCAACCATGTCCCTGACAGAAAATATTTTTTATCAATGAAGTGGCAAAAAGAGTCCTGTACCAGTTTGTTAAGTAAGGGCTGATGCTAAAATTATCTCGTAATGCGTTGCAACTTTAGCTAAGATTTCTGCATTATCGTCAATTTGCGCCTTGTCTGGAACAATTTTAGCGATCACTAGGGGCTATTTGTGAATGTTCAATACGGCCTAGTTTATAATAATTATATTAAAAACTGATAATTACATTACCATTTATTAAAAGACAAATAGCATATTATGCTAGGTTTTTTGCATCTTTCTGCTTCTCAATTTTATGCTGGTCTTCTGTGCTATCGACTTTCCAATAGCTGGATATGTATAAATGCGTTCTTGGTATTGAGAAATATGTTTTAAAGTAATGGCGCAGGGCGCGCATACTATGAAATTCACATGCTGCCCACACCGCAGGCCGGCCTGCTAGCCACGTAAGCGTTTTAACCCTTTCAAGTAATGGGCTGCTTTCGGTATTTGGATGTGAGTTGATCACCCAGTGAATGTCAACGTTGTCTGGTTTTTTGAGTAGTTGCTTATCCGCTTCACTGGTGACTTCAAGGACTGCATAGCCGCAGGCATTAGCAGGTAGCTGGGCAAGATTGACGCTAATGGCTGGTAGCGCTGTCATATCACCAACCAATAAAAACCAATCTGCCTCATTATTAATCAGCTTCTTTGGTCCTGGGCCGCCGACCAATATTTGCTCACCAACTTGGGCATTACGTGCCCACATTGAAGCAGGGCCTTCAGCGTCATGCAAAGCAAAATCGACATCTATTTCATCCTCACGTTGACTACTAATGGTATAAGTGCGCATCAGTGGTCGAGCCCCATGGTCTTGAGGAAATATGAGTTTAATATAAGCGCTTTCTTGATCTGCCGGAAAATCAGT